>JANYDP010000214.1 GCA_025363535.1 Verrucomicrobiota bacterium
ACGGCCACCCGGCGCTCCGCCAGAAGGGCGCGCGCGTGGAAACCGTCACCGCCGAAACCAAGCAGCTCATCGCCGACATGTTTGAAACCATGTACGAGCACAAAGGCATCGGCCTGGCGGCGCAGCAAGTCGGCGTGGCCCAGCAAGTCACCGTCATTGATGTGCGCAGCGTGACCGACCGGCCCTCGACGCTCGCGCTGGATGGCCAGCCCGCCGAGGTCAAAGACTACATGCCGCTGGTGTTGATCAATCCTGAAGTGAAGGCCGTGGGCAAACCCGTGGCCGGGCCGGAAGGCTGCCTGAGCTTCCCGGAAATCTTCGGGGACATCACCCGCCCCGAGACTGTGGACGTGACCGCGCTGAACGAAAAAGGAAAACCCATCCAATTCCGCTGTGGCGGTCTGCTCGCCCGCGCCGTGCAACACGAGACCGATCATCTGAACGGCATCCTGTTCATTGACCGGATGGACAAAAAGACCAAGGAAGAGCTTCGCCCCGAGCTGGACTACTTGCAGGCGGAAACCAAAGCCGAGTTGCAGGCCGCGCAGAAGAAGAAGTGACACGCGCCACTCTTCAAGGGCAGCCATGCCCGGGTAAAATCCAGTTTAAATTTCGTATTATTACGGATTGATTGAATTCCTCGCTGTCATTACTGTTTTCAAACAGATGAGCAAGAAAAACAATTAACCAAAGAGAATAAAAAATGAAAACACAGAACTTACTACTGAGCAGCATTGCGCTGATTTCGGCCCTGGTTGCAGGAACCACAAACGCATCGGCACAAGCGGTGATCGTCAGTCAAACTCCCGGTTATTCTGCGGAGGCCGGTGAATTCAATCTCACTCCGATTGTCGGTTCCGGCTACGCCGCCGCCGCCATTGTGAACAATGGGTATGAATCCTTTTGCATTTCAAGAGCGGCCGGGATTGGACTCCCCGGAACCTATTACGACTTTGTCAGTGCCAACGGCGTTTATCTGCCGGACAACCTGACCATTTCCAAAGGCACGGCCTACCTCTATTCCCAATTTGCGACCGGTACCCTGCCGGGCTACCACTATGCCGGAGCGGGTATTATTGATCCCGGCCACATCCTTTCGGAGCGCGCGGAAGACGCCTACCAGTTGCAACTGGCGTTCTGGACGCTGGAAGGGCAGTACTGGTACGGTGCCGGCCCCGGATCACTGTCGGCCGCAGAAGACCTAGCGAACCCCTGGCTGGCTTTGGTGGCGAGTAATTTTGGGGGTGGCACCAGCGGTCTGATTGCCGCCATGGCTGCCAATACTCCGGGCGGCTTGAATGTGGGCGTGCTCAACCTGAACACGATCAATCCCGATGGCAGCGTGGGTTCCACGGTGCAGCCAGTGTTGGTTCTCCTTGCCTGTGTCGCTCCGGACAGCACCATTACCGCGCCCATCTCCGTGTTAGTGAGCAGCACGAACAACCGCGCCTGCGCGCCGGATGCCGGTCCCGGTGCCACCTACGTCTGGACGATCATCAACGGTACCATCACCGCCGGACAAGGCACTACCTGCATCACTTGGACCGCTGGAGGCAGTGGCACAACTACTCTGGGAGTTACCGTGACCACTGCGGCCGGGTGCCGCGCCGTTGGCTCCAAGGTGGTTTCACTCACCCCTCCGCCGCCGGTCAACTTGGGCCACGGGGATACCGCCACCATTGGTTTCTGGCACAATAAAAACGGCCAGGCCCTGATCAACTCCATGCCCAACTCACCCGCTCTGGCCAACTGGCTGGCCGGCAGTTTCCCCTGCCTCTATGGGGCCAACGCCGGGGCCAACAATCTCACCGGCAAGTCCGACAGCCAGGTCGCGGCCTTCTTCATGACCTTCTTCAATGTGAAAGGCCAGAAGACCGACGCCCAGGTGCTGGGCGCGGCGTTGGCGTGCTACGTCACCAGCTCCGTTCTCGCCGGCAACAATGCCGCCGGCTACGGCTTCAATGTTTCGCCCCTGGGCACGGGTGCCAAGACCTACAATGTGGGTGCCTACGGCCTGGCCATCGGACTCGCCAACAACACCTCCTACACCATTCTGCAACTCTTGCAGCAGGCGAACTTGAAGAAATGCCAGGGCACCTTTGATGCGAATGCCTTCAACAACATCTTCGACGGCATCAACACCACGGGCGACATCCAGTAAGCAACACCGGATCGCCGTTCACAGCCTTTAATGCGCCAGGGCTTCGGGATTTCCCGAAGCCCTTTTTGTTTGCCTCATCCGTTGCCCGCTCGGCGCGGGCAGCGAACCGTTCTGGCCCCTCGCCACCTTGACCCAGCCCTAAACTGCCGGGCCATTGTCGGCGGGTAATTTGGGATGTCTCCCCGCCGCGTTCTTGTGCTAACGACCTTCCAAGGGTTCAACTGTCTCTTGCTGATCATTTTTGCGGGAGGGTGCGGTTGACAAACCATTCGGTTTTATCCACCGATGACACAGATTAACGCAGCTACAAACCAACCACCATCCGCGCGAATCGGTGCAATCTGCGGATTCCCAAGGCAAGGTTTGTCCACCGGACAATCCCGCATTTTCGGTCAAAACCACGTCTTTTTGCAAAAAACCCACGTTTTCCACCCGCCCGTCCATGTCATTTTCCATTTTGATCACATGTTCATTCCCAACCAACACATGATTGTCACCCGAGCTTGCCGGAGGTCTATGAACCTTCCGTTGTGCGCGGGTTATTCCTCTTTGCCGCCAGCATAAACGCGCGCCTGCGTTTCGCGGAAGCTGTGCAGGAAAATCGAATTGTCCCCGACCGCTTTCTCGATGAGTTGGTTCAGGAGAAACAGTTCCGAGCTGCTGATGACCGCGTGGACGCTCTGCTGAAAGGCGTGCAGCGGCGAGAAGGTTTGAAAGGAATCACCGAACAGGATGACGGTCGAGTGGCGGCGCTGGGTCATGGGCATCATTTGCAACGACTGGAGGGTCAGATTCTCACTCAGCACGTTGGCCGCAAACAGCTCCTCGACGATCACGACCTGGTAACGGATCTGGCTGAAGCGTGACAGGAAATCGCCATGCGTGGCGGCGGTGTGAACCTTGTAGCCGAGTTCGGCCAGGGCGCTGCGCGCGGCCTCCAGCCAGTCGGGAGTGGAAAAAGCCAGCAGGGCCGGCTTGTCGGCGGCGCTGAGAAATTCAAATTTGTCGGCCATAAATTATTTGAGCTTGAGGGTGCCCATCACGGGCTTGTCCTGGCCGCGCACCGTCTCCTGAAATGATTTCATGCGCAGCGAGCTGATGTCGCTGGTGGATTCGCCCCGGCCCTTCTTGATGTTGTCAATGCCGCGCGTGACCGGGCCGCGTTTGGAGCAGAACATCTGCGCGGTCTCCTCGGTGATCTTCCCCTGTTCAAAGGCCTCCAGCGCGGAGTAGTCGAACGTCCGCCAGCCAAACGACTGGCTGGCCTCGATGATCTCGTAAAAACTTTTCCCTTCGCTCTCGCCGAGCCGGATGGTCTCCTGCGTGCGCAAGTTGGAACCCATGATTTCCAGCATGGGAAAGCGGCCGCCGCCGATCTTGGGCACGAGCCGCTGGCTGACAATCCAGCGCAACGTGTCGGCCAGCCGCGCGCGGATCTGCTCCTGCTCCTCGGTTTCAAACATGCCCAGCACGCGGTTGATCGTCTGGCCGGCGTCAATCGTGTGCAGCGTGCTGAGGACGAGATGCCCGGTCTCCGCCGCGCTCAACGCGATCTTCACGGTCTCACGGTCGCGCATTTCGCCGACGAGAATCACCTTCGGTGCCTGACGCAGCGCGGCGCGCAGGCCGTTGGCGAAGGTGTCAAAGTCGGTGCCCTGTTCGCGCTGGTTGAACGTGGCCATGTGGTGCGGATGCACAAATTCAACCGGGTCTTCCAGCGTGATGACATGCACGGGCTTGGTGCGGTTGATCTCGCTGAGCACCGCTGCCAGCGTGGTGGATTTGCCGGAGCCAGTCGCGCCGGTGACGAGGATGAGGCCGGTCTTTTCGCGCGGCAGATGCTTGATGATGTCGGGGAACTTCAACGAATCGAGCGTGGGGATTTCGGTGTTCAGCTTCCGGGCGACGATGGAATAGTTGCCACGCTGCGAAAAAATGTTGATGCGGAAGCGGGCCTTGTCCACCAGCGTATAGGCGGCGTCGCACGAACCGTGGCGCAGCAAATCCTCGATGTGCCATTGGTTTTCGCCAATCAGGTTGAGCGCGATCATTTCCGTCTGATACGGCGTCAAGCGCGGCAGCGCCGGATCGAAGTCCACGGTTTTGAGTTCGCCAAACGACTCCACCTGGAGCGGCTTGTCCACGGTGAACAGCAGGTCGGAGACTTCCGGCCGGCTGTCCAGCATGGTTTGGAGAATGTTGTCGAGTTCGGGGCGGCGCATGAATCAGGGGTTGTCGTCGTCGTCCGGGGGTTGGGCGAGGAACGGACGAAATTTTTTCTTTTCAATGCACTTCTCGTAGGCTTCCTCCGGCGAAATGCGCTTCATCCGCAGATGTTCCATGATGGCATCGTCGAGCGGCTGGTTGCCGAGTTTCTTGCCGACTTGAATCATACCGGGAATCTGGTGCGTCTTGCCTTCGCGCACGAGGTTGGCGATGGCGGTGGTAAAGACAAGAATCTCCAGCGCGGCCACGCGGCCTTTTTTGTCAATGCGCTTGAACAGATTCTGCGCGACGACGCCCTTCAACGATTCGGAAAGCGTGGCGCGAACCTTGTTCTGCTGCTCCGCCGGAAACACGTCAATCATGCGATCCACCGTCTTAGCTGCGCTCGGCGTGTGCAGCGTGCCGAACACCAAGTGGCCCGTGCTGGCCGCGACCATCGCCAGTTCAATGGTTTCCAGATCGCGCAATTCGCCGACGAGGACAATGTCCGGGTCTTCACGCAACGCGCCGCGCAAGGCCGAGGCAAACGACTTGGTGTGGACGCCGACTTCGCGATGGTTGACGAGGCAGTTTTTGCTTTCGTGAACGAACTCAATCGGGTCTTCGATGGTGATGATGTGGTCGCGACGGTTCTTGTTGCAGTAGTCCACCATCGCCGCGAGCGTCGTGGATTTGCCGGAACCGGTCGGGCCGGTCACGACGACCAGACCGCGGTTGAGCATGGCAAACTTTTTAAGCACGGCGGGCAGCGGCGCGTCAAATTTTTCAAAGTCTTCAAACGAGTGAACCTTGCTGGGAATCTGGCGGAACACCGCGCCGATGCCGTTCTTCTGGTTGAAGAAATTGGCGCGGAAGCGGGAGATGTTGGGAATCTCGTAACCGAAATCCACGTCGCCGGTTTCTTCGAACACTTTGATCTTATATTCCGGCGCAATTTCGTACAGCATCGTCTTCAGTTCGTCGTTGTCGAGCGGAGCCTGGTCCACGCGGTGGAGCTCGCCGCTGATACGCAGCATCGGATTGTTGCCCGCCGAGACGTGCAGGTCGGACGCCTTTTGCTCGAACATCAGATTGAAATAAGCATCTATCTTAGCCATACGCCTTTTATCGTCGGAACCGTGGAAAGCTAAAGTCGCACCAACCATTTTATTTGAACGCGTTAGTTGAAATTTTAACTGCCGAAGTGAAACGCGCGGGTGTCCTGCCCTTCGCCCGCTTCATGGAACTGGCGCTGTACTGTCCTGAACATGGATTTTACGAAAAGGAAAAGGACAGTGTTGGTCGGCACGGCGACTTCTACACCAGCGTCAGCGTCGGGCCGTTGTTCGGACAATTGCTGGCCTTCCAATTTGCCGAATGGAAGAAGGAATTGGCGGTGGAGGATTGCCGATGGAGGATTGTTGAAGCCGGCGCGCACGATGGGAAACTGGCCGCCGACCTTTTAACTTGGCTGCGCCAGCAGCGGCCCGCCCTTTTTGCCAGTGTTGAATACTGCGTCATCGAACCGTCCGCCCGACGACGGCAATGGCAGGCCGGGACGCTTTTGGAATTCGAAGAAAAACTCCGCTGGGTCGCCAGCGTATCCCACTTGAGCAATCCTCAATCGGCAATCGCCAATCGGCAATTCACCGTGGTTTTTTCCAACGAACTGCTGGATGCTTTTCCTGTCCACCGGCTGGGATGGGATGCCAAGCAGCAAGGCTGGTTTGAATGGGGCGTGGCTTGGGGGCGCGACCAGTTTTGCTGGACGCGATTACCCGACCCGTTTGACGTTTCACGTTTCACTTTTTACGCACCGGAACTTTTAGCCGTTTTGCCCGACGGCTTCACGACCGAAATCTGTCCGGCAGCCGCCGACTGGTGGCGCGCGGCAGCCGGCCTGGTGCAGCACGGCAAATTGCTGACGGTAGATTACGGATTTACCGCCGAAGAATTTTCCCACCCCGAGCGCCGCGAAGGCACGCTGCGCGCCTACCATCGTCACCGCGTCAGCCCGGACCTGTTGGCGCACGTCGGCGAACAGGATCTCACCGCGCATGTTAATTTTTCCGAGCTGCAATCAGCAGGCGAAGCGGCGGGGTTAAAGACCGAGGCGTTCGTCACGCAGGCAAAATTTCTGACGCAAATTGCGGGGAAAATCTGGCAGGCTCCGCAAACATTCGGCGAGTGGACCGCCGTGCACACCCGCCAGTTTCAAACGCTCACGCACCCCGAACATCTGGGCCGACCGTTCAAGTTCTTGCTGCAAACGAGAACTCCCTAATTGAATTGGCACCTCACAATTTTTCGCGTCCCGCGTAGCCGGCGTCCAGATCATGCCAGTGTTCGATGTCGTCCTCGTCCTTTTCCCAGCACAGAAAAACCTCGCGGCCCGCGATAATCGCTGGGAAATCCAGCAACCCCCGGCCGATGTCCTTGAGCTGAATCTCGCGGCTTTCAAACTCGGCCAGCACCGTGCGAAACTCTGCCTGCGCCCGCACCCAGCGGTTGATCAGCTCCCCGCCGGCGTCACCGCCTTGATCCGCGAGCGCCCGCACCTGAGGCTCGGCCATCTGCAACTGCACCCGCAGTCCGTCCAGTTGCTCCAGCCAGCGGCGGATCTGCGGCAGCAGCGCGCGGGCTTCGTCAAGCGTGTAGTGTTTGGTGAAATGGTATTCCATGAGGCCGCCTTACTTTGCGGCGGATTCCAAATTCTTCCGCACCTGCTCGTTGGGTTCAATCCCGAGCGATCTGCGCCAGGCGTCACGCGCCGAGTTGCCCTGCCCCAGCGCGGCGTAGATGTCGCCAAGGTGATGATAAATCTCGGCGTCTGCCTCCTCGGAGTTCGCCACGGCTTTTAATTCAAACTCCAGCCCCGGGCCGGGCTGGTTCAGCTTGAACAGCACCCACGCCATGCTGTCCAGGTACGCCGGATTTTTCGGATCGGCCGCGAGCGCCTTGCCGATGAGTTCCCGGGCGCGCTCCAGGTTCAGTCCGTGCTCCGCCCACATGAAGCCCAGGTAGTTTTGGGCGTCGTCAAAATTCGGCGCGAGTTCCAGGCATTTGAGAAAATTCTTTTCCGCCTGCGCAAGATCGCCGAGCCGTTCATGGGCCGAGCCGAGCTGGAAATAAAACGCCTCGGTCAGCCGTTGCGGGCTGCCGGCCTGGGCGAGAATTTCCGCCGCGGTGAAATGCTGGAGCGCGTTGGTGTAGTTTTTCTGCCGACTGGCGGTGACGCCCGACAGATATTCGAGGAGAAAGCTGCGGGGATATTTTTTGCGCGCCCGCTCCAAGGTGGCCTGGGCCTGCGCCGGCTCATTCAACGCCAGTTGCACGTTCGCCAGTTCGCCGTAGGCCGGCTCGAAATCGGGATTCAGCAGGATCGTCCGGGAAAAACACTCGGCGGCCTGCACGAAGTTGGTCTGCTCGCCCGCCAGGCTCCCCAGAAAATAATTGGCCCGCGCATCGGTGGGATTTGCGCGCACCATCCACTGGAGCAATTCGGCGGTCTGCTGGCGATTGGTGGTTCCCAGAAAAATGTCCGCCAACCGGGTCCGCACCAGTTCGCCGACCGACGGCTGTTCGGGATAGGTTTTCAACAGATCGAGATAGACCGCTGTCACCTCATCCTGCTGGCCGAGTGCGAAAAATCCTTCCGCCAACCGGAGTCGCAGTTCCAGTTCCTGCCCCGGCAAGGTTTTTGCCGATTTGAAAAATGTGGCGGCCCGGCTGTGCGCTGCTTGCTTTTGCCCGGGTAGTTCCCGGCCCAAGCGCAGGCAAAGTTCGCCCAGGCCGATCAAGTACGATGCGGCGGGATAACCCACCCGTCCCGCTTCCTCGAGCACGTCCAGCGCCGCCGCCCCGCGCCTGGCCTGCAGCTCGATTTGAAACAGGGTTTGATAGGCGGTCAGCGTCTGCGGAATTTTTTTAATCGCGATCCGGCTGGCAACCGTGGCCAGCCCGGGCTGGTTGAGCTGGAGATAAACCTTGCCGAGCCAGGCGTCCAGTTCCCCGGAAGCATTGGGCTGCCGAATCGCGCGCTCCAAGACCGCCTGCGCCTTTTCCGGCTGGGCCAGTTGTAAAAAATCTCCCGCCACCTCCAGCACCAACGGTTCATTTCCCGCATCCTTCAACGCCGCCTGGTAAAACTCCTCCAACGCCAACCCCGTGTCCGCGCCCGCCGCCAGGATGACTCCCGTGGCATAGTGCGCCTGGGCTTCAATCTTCGCTGAATCCACCGCCGCCGCCGGGGCATTCGTGGCTCCCCCGCGCGCTCTGCTGGCCACGGGCGCGCGACAGCCGGACACGAAAAAACCACCCGCCGTTGCGAGCGCCAGCCAGACTGGAAAGCGAAACAACATGGGTGGAATAAATGAACCCGGCACCACCCGCCAAAACGAGTTGCGCCGGGTTAAAAGGAAACGGTGCGGCAGACTACTTCTGCCAGGTGCGCTTCTTGTGACGATTGAGACGCAGCTTTTTGCGGCGTTTATGTTTGTTAATTTTTGCCTTACGACGTTTTTTAATTGAACCCATAAATATATTGGCTGATTGAGTACCGGAGAATCAGGGAAATCACAAACTATTTTTTCAATAAACCACCTTGTTCAGCGGGTACTCGATGATTCCCTCCGCGCCGGCGGCTTTCAACTGCGGGATCAGTTCACGCACAATATGCTCATCAATGATCGTCTCCACCGCCACCCAGCCTTTGAGCGACAGGTTGGAAATCGTCGGGTTGCGCAACGCGGGCAGTTCCGTCAGGAGTTTGGCGAGATGCTTTTCGGCAATGTTCATTTTCAAGCCCACCAGCGCCTCCGCGTCCAGCGCGCCCTTGAGCAACATCGCCATCGTCTCGATCTTCTTCCGCTTCCAGGGGTTTTTCCACGCGTCCAGATTGGCGATCAACCGTGGGGTGGAACAAAGCAGCTCGTCCACGATGCGCAGCTTGTTTGCGCGCAGCGAGGAGCCGGTCTCGGTGACGTCCACGATGGCGTCCACGAGTTCGTGCGCCTTCATTTCCGTCGCGCCCCAGGAAAATTCCACCTCCGCCTTCACGCCGTTTTTCTTGAGATATTTTTTCGTGAGGTTCACGACCTCGGTCGCGATGCGCTTGCCCTGCAAATCTTTCACCGACTTCACCGGCGAATTTTCCGGCACACAGAGCACCCAGCGCGCGGGACGGCGCGAGACTTTGCTGAACAAAAATTCCCCGACCTCGTGGACCTTCGAGCCGTTCTCGATGATCCAGTCATGGCCCGTGATGCCGCAGTCGAGATAGCCGTGCTCCACGTAACGGCTGATTTCCTGCGCGCGAAAGAGACGAATCTCCATCTCGTCATCGTCCACGTAAGGCACGTAGGAACGGCTGCTGACGGAGATGTTGTAGCCCGCCTTGGCGAGTTTCGCGATGGCGGCATCCTGCAAGCTGCCCTTGGGCAGACCGAATTTCAGTTTCTTGGTCATACTTGAATCCGCACAACCTAAACAATCCCGCCGCCATTGAACAATCTGAATTCTGTCAGGTGGCAGTTTAGTTTGGAGCGCGAAGCATTGCCCCACACTCCGGGGAAGCAGGAAAACATTTCACTACCAGCGGTTCGTCATTTCTTCCAGCCCACTTTGCGTCCCGCCACGAAAATGTCCCGCCGCGCAATCGCCGCGACGCACTTGGGATACAACTCATGCTCCGCCGCATGAATGCGTTGGTGCAGACTATCCGCCGTGTCGTCATCCAGCACCGGCACGGTCTGCTGGCCGATGATCGCGCCGGAATCCACGCCCGCATCCACGAAATGCACGGTGCAACCGGTGAACTTCACGCCATGATCCAGCGCCTGTTTCCACGCTTCAAGACCAGGAAAAGACGGCAACAGCGACGGATGCACGTTCACGATGCAGCCTTCAAACGCGCGGAGAAAATCCCCCTTGAGCACGCGCATGAAACCGGCGAGGACGATCAAATCCACCCGCGCCGCCGACAACGCCGCCACAAATGCGCGCTCGGATTCCTCGTCGAGCTTGGTGCGGAATTTCCCCGGCGGAATAAATTGCACGGGAAGTTTCCGCGCGCGGGCGTGCTCCAGAATCCCCGCACCTTCGACATCGCTCAACACGATGCCGACCTCCGCCGGAATTTTCCCGGCGGCAATCGCATCGGAAATCGCCACGAAGTTCGAGCCTTTGCCGGAGCCGAGGACGCCGAGCCGGAATTTTTTCAAATCAGTCACGCGCTTGGTTTACAGGCTGGCAGGCGGGCTTAACAAGCAGAAAGCCCACGCGCGCTCAAATTGGATTGCCCAACGCGCTTTTCTGAATACCTTGGCGCTTCGATTTTATTTGAAATGACAACGCATTCATCGGCCAAAACGATTCCCTCCATCCCGCCCGGCGTCACGCTCACCACGCTCGACAACGGCCTGACGATCATTGTGCGCGAAGATCACAGCGCGCCGGTCGTCTCCGCGCAGGCGTGGTGCATGGCCGGCAGCGTTCACGAGGGCCGCTGGCTCGGTGCGGGCTTGTCGCATGTCCTCGAACACATGTTGTTCAAAGGCACGACCACGCGCCCCGGCAGCCGGATTGACCAGGAGGTGCAGGAAGCCGGCGGTTACATGAACGCCTACACGAGCTTTGATCGCACGGTCTATCACATTGACGTGCCGAACACCGGCGCGCGGACGGCGATTGATATTTTGTGCGACATCATGCAACACGCGTCGCTGCCGCCGGATGAACTGGCGAAGGAGATGGACGTGATCCGCCGCGAGATGGACATGGGCCACGATGATCCGGGCCGCCGCTCTAGCCGCCGCCTGTTTGAAACCGCTTACACCAAAAGCCCGTATCGCTTCACGATCATTGGCTACCCGGACATTTTCAACGAACTCAAGCCCGACGACATCCGCCATTACTATCAGGAGAAATACGCGCCGAACAATGTGTTCTTTGTCGTGGCTGGCGATGTCAAAAACGACGACGTGATCGCTCAGATCAAAACCGCCTATGAAAAAACCAAGGCCAAGGCGATGCCGCCGGTCGTCTTGCCCGTGGAACCAGCGCAGACCGCCGCGCGGGAGATCATCGAAGAGGCGGCCATCGAACTCGGGCATGTCCATTGCAGTTGGCACATCCCCGATGCGCGCCATGCCGACGTGCCCGCGCTCGACGTACTCGCCGTGCTGCTCGGGAGCGGCCGCAGCTCGCGGCTCTATCAGGAAGTGCGGGAGAAACAAGGCGTCGTCCATCACGCCGACGCATGGACGTACAGCCCCGGCGGCACGGGGCTTTTTGGGATGAGCGCGATGGTGGACGCGGACAAATTCACCGACGCGCGCGCCGCCTTGTTCGCGGAAATTGAAAAGATGAAAGCATCGCCGGTGTCCGCCGCCGAATTGTTGAAGGCCGAAAAACAATTTGTTTCCGGCCAGTTGTCCGCGCGCAAAACCATGACCGGCCAGGCGCAAGACTTGGGTGGAAGCTGGCTGGCGGCAAACGATCTGAATTTCTCCGCCCGCTATCTCGAAGCGATCAAGCGCGTCACCCCGGCGGACTTGCAGCGCGTGGCCCGCACTTATCTCACGCCTGAAAACCGCACGCTCTATGGGCTGTTACCAACGGGAACCACGCCCAAAATTTCCGCCCTCGCCGAGGAGAATTCGGACCACGCGATTCAAAAATTTGAACTGCCCAACGGCCTGCGCTTGCTGGTGAAGGAAAGCCACCGTCTGCCGTTCGTGGAATTCCGCGCGGTGTTTCAGGGCGGCGTACTCGCGGAAAACGCGGACAACAACGGTGTCACACAGCTCACCGGTCGGCTGCTGCTCAAAGGCACTACCACGCGCAGCGCGGAGGACATCGCGCTCGCCGCCGAATCCGTGGGCGGCCACATTGACAGCTACGGCGGCAACAACAGCTTTGGCGTGAATGCGGAAGTGTTAAGCGAGGATTTTTCCATCGGCCTCGAACTGCTCGCCGACGTGCTGTTGAATCCCACCTTTCCCGCCGACGCGCTCGAACGCGAACGCGAAGTGCAGCTCGCCGGCATTGCCGCGCAGAGGGACCACCTGCTCAAGAGCGCGGGCAACGCCATGCGCCGCGCGCTGTTCGGCAACACCAGCTACGGCCTTGACGTCAGTGGCACGGAGGAAA
>JANYDP010000226.1 GCA_025363535.1 Verrucomicrobiota bacterium
AAAATTCATGCCTGATGATGAAATCAAACTTTGGCTGGCGGCGCTCTGCCGAGACGCCGCTACACCGACCCGTCTTCGACAATTTCCACCGAACACCGCAGCCCTTTTTTCGAGCTGCCCGCGAGCAGCAACGACCGGATCGCGTTGATCGTCATGCCCTGCCGGCCGATGATCTTGCCGACATCCTGCGCATCCAACCGCAACTCATAGATCGTCACACCCTCCCGCTGCACGGGCGTCACCGTCACCGCACCGGGATTTTGCACCAGCCCTTTGACGATGTATTCGAGAAAGGCCTGCACGACTAAAAATCCTTAAGCCGTCGCGGTGGCGGCCTTGCTCAGGCGCTTGATGAAACTGGCGACGGTGTCGCTCGGCTGCGCGCCTTTGCCGACCCAGTAGGTCACGCGTTCGAGATCAAGGGTGACATTGTTGTCTTTCTTGAGCGGCTGGTAAGTGCCGATTTCCTCGATGAACTTGCCATCGCGGGGACTGCGGCCATCGGCCACGACAATGCGGAACACAGGGGTATTCTTGGCCCCGACGCGCTTCATGCGAATTTTAACTGCCATAAATAAAATCTTTTCTCACCTGCCGCGCCGCCACAACGGTCACCCGCCGCAAGTTTCCAAAAAAGGAACGCAGAGCCTAGCCACGCCCCCGCAGATTGGCAAGTGCTGTTTTCAAACTTTTTGGTTCCATTTTCCCCACACTGCCCACCGACTGGGTTATTGGGGGAAACTGGCCATGGAATCCCTTCTGGCTGGCGACGAGCTTGCAAACGATTCTGGCACTGTTAAGTTTTTCCGCGTTGTGAGCACCACCTTAAAAAAACCACCCGAAGACCTGCGCGGTCGGTTGAAAATCGAGGCCGCACAATAGCAGTCAGTTATGAATCACAACGGAATCCTCTCTTGGGACGTGCCAACACTGGCAAGCTCGTTAAAGCTGACTGTCGAAGAAATCAAAGAATACTTCACCGATGGCAGACGGGTGGCCTTCATTATCGAGCGAAGGATTAGTCGAGAAGTTGTTCTCGGACGTCTGGCACCAAGCGAAGGAGCGGCATTCGATATCCTTGATGAACATGGCGGAAAATGGGAAGTAAGGAGCCTGTCCAGAAGTGGCGTTTACTTTTGCCCAAGTTACATGGTTGGATCTGGACGATCATTCGAAGCAAATGGATTTTTTAGAAAGCTGGAAGAAATCGAGGGATACATCATTTCTGATATTGAGTCGTTTCCTAATGTCCCCTACTGGATCATAAAAAAGGAAACGGTGAAACATTGGTGGGAAGCGGGTGATCTTGGAACAAACTCTAAAATCTCTCGTGACAAAGCACTTCGATTGATAGCTCGAATTCCGTGAATACTTTCGCACAAAATCTTGAATTCGGTTTCAATTTGGGGCCAAAACCGAAAACAAAATGTCTTAGTTCACTCGAAAAAGAAATTTCTTCTTTCAAAGAGTTTGGGAAAGAAACGCAACACCTAACCACAAAGTTTCAAACAGGAATCGGCCCAACTCAAGCCGTTCCAACCTATGTCAACGAGTTCTGGACCGCGCGGCAACGTCAGGGCCACTCGCTCCATGAAGTATCCTACCGCGCCTGTTTCAAACCGCAGTTGCCGCGCTTCTTCATCGAACGCCTGACGCAGTCCAGCGACATCGTTTATGATCCCTTCATGGGCCGTGGCACCACTCCGATGGAAGCCGCCCTGCTCGGTCGCGTTCCCTTCGGCAACGACATCAATCCGTTGAGCGTGGTGATGACCCGGCCGCGTCTGAGTCCACCGAGCCTGGATGAAATTGAAGCGCGGTTGAAACAAATTGATTTCACCGACGCGGATGAATGTCCCGACGACCTGCTCGCTTTCTATCATCCCGAAACATTGCGGGCGATTGGCTCGTTGAAGAAACACTTCCGCCTGCGCCGTGGAGCGCAGGCCTCCGGCCCAGCCCGTTCCAATCGCAAACCCCACCCCGCCGGGTCGGAGACCGGCGCTCCGCTTGATCCCGTGGACGTCTGGATCGAAATGGTTTCGTTGAACCGACTCACCGGACATTCGCCGGGATTCTTTTCGGTCTATACGCTGCCGCCGAATCAGGCCGTCTCCGTGAAGTCGCAGTTGAAAATCAACTCCAAGCGCAACCAGACCCCGCCGCCGCGCGATGTGGTGAAGATCATTCTGAAAAAATCCCGGCAACTGCTCGGCGATTATGACGACGCAGCGCGACAAACCCTCGCGAGCGTCGCCGACAAATCTCTTTTATTGACCACCCCTGCCGCCGCGACGCCGCTCATTCCCGATAACTCCGTCTCGCTGGTCGTCACCTCGCCGCCGTTTCTCGACGTGGTGCAATACGCCGACGATAACTGGCTGCGCTGCTGGTTTCTCAGCCTCGACCCGAAGTCGGTCAAGCTGACCGTCCCGAAAAAACTCGAAGCCTGGCGCGAAGTCATGACCGAAGTTTTCCGTGAACTTCACCGCGTGCTGAAACCCGGCGGCCACATTGCATTTGAAGTCGGCGAAATCCATGCCGGAAAAACCAAGCTGGAGGAAACGGTTTTGCCCTGTGGCGTCGCGGCTGGGCTGGAGCCGCTGCTCGTCCTCATCAACGACCAGAAGTTCACCAAGACGGCCAACTGCTGGGGCGTGGACAACATGGCCAAAGGCACGAACACCAATCGCATCGTCCTGTTTCGCAAACCATGAAAACAAATCTCCGCACCTGCTTCGTTATCGGATTGGCTTTCGTGTTCACCACCGCCCTTGCCAGCGCCCAGACCAACGCCCACCTCATCGCCACGCTTGGCGAACTCACCCGCCCAGAAAAACAAATTTCCTTCAAGACCGTCATCGAAGCCACCACGCATTTTCATGTGCTCAACTTCGACACCAACAACCCCGCGCACGTCGAGCTTTGTAAAAAACTTTTGCAGGCCGCCGCCCGCGCCGGTGAACACGCCGCCAAAGAAGGCCTCGAAACCGCCCGCGCCAACGAAGCCGGCAACCACCTCGAACCCTTTGTCCGCGCCGCTTTGCGTGAAGTTGGCTTGCCCGCGCGCGTGCCGGTCAACTCATCCGGGGCCGCGCAGGTCACTGGCTATCCCGATGTCGAAATCACCGGTGTGACTCCGTGCTATCTTGAATTAAAAACCTACAACGCCGCCACCGCGAATACCACGCAGCGCACGTTTTATTATTCACCGTCCGAGCATCCCAAGATCACCCGCGACGCCTTGCACTTTCTGCTCGCCTACCAGTTGGAGAAAACCACGCGCGATGGCAAAGCGATTTTTACCCCCGTGCATTGGAAGCTGCTCACGCTCGAAGACCTGGCGGTGGACTTGAAGTTTGAATTCAACCAGAGCAACCGGGGACTTTACGGAAAGGACGCCGCCAGCGCGCTGCTCTTGGAAGGGGAAGTGAAATGAAATCACAAACCGCAGATGGACGCGGATAATCGCAGATGAATCGTGGAGCCAGCAGGGTTTCTGAAAAGGAAACATTCCAAACGTCGAGCATCGCAAACTTGTGTTTCCATCTGCGCTCGTCTGCGTAAATCCGCAGTTCAAGAATGGTGTGGAAAAAAAGTGGCGGAGAGAGTGAGATTTGAACTCACGGTAGTGTTACCTACGCACGCTTTCCAGGCGTGTGCCTTAAACCACTCAGCCATCTCTCCAGCCGCGTTTAATCTGATTGAGTCCGCCGCCGCGCGCAATGTTTTTCACTGCGCCGCCGCAAACAATTCGGCGATCACCATCTGAAATTCCGGCAGCGATTTCTCCGTCAACACCTCGCGCACCGCCAGGATTTCCTTCAGCACCAGGCCGTATTCGGTCGCGTGATAAACCTCCACGTTGTCATAACGCGGGTCCACCATCCACAGGCGCGGCAGCTTCATCGCCTCGTAAATCTCCTTCTTCCTGACCGTGTCCACGCGATGATCGGCGGTGCCGACAATCTCCGCCGCCAGCCAGAGCTTGCCCGTGGCCGCGACGATCAGGGACAAATCGGGGGCAACCATCGTCGCGCTTGAAAGCTCCACCGGTGCGCGCCGGTCCAGCAGACGCGTGCTGGTAAAATTCCCCACGCTGGCGCGGACGCAATCGTGGAGCCGGGCGCAGATCAGTTCGTGCCGCGGGCCCGGCGGCGGGCGCAGAATTTTCTGGCCTTCCAAAATTTCCTCGTACGGCGCGCTCATGGTTTCGCCAAAACGCTACGCAGGAATTTTCCCGTGTGCGAGAATTTGTTTCGCGCCACCTCTTCCGGCGTGCCTTCCGCCACAATTTCGCCGCCGCCCGCGCCGCCCTCCGGCCCGAGGTCAATCACCCAGTCCGCCTCGGCGATCAAATCCAGATTGTGCTCGATCACGATGACCGAATGGCCCGCGTCCACCAGCCGTTGCAACACTTCCACGAGCCGCCGCACGTCCGCAATGTGCAGGCCGATGGTCGGCTCTTCGAGGATGAACAAATTCGCGTTGCGTGGGGCGTGAGACGTAAGACGCGAGGGGATTTGATCGGGCGCGGGACGCAGACCCGTCAGCAAATGCGACACCAGCTTCACCCGCTGCGCCTCGCCGCCACTGAGCGTCGGACTCGTCTGACCGAGCTTCAAATAATCCAGCCCCGTGTCATGCAACGCCTGCAATGCACGTTTGATCTTCGGCACGCTGGCAAAAAATTCCAGCGCCGCCTCCACCGACAAATCCAAAACCTGCGCGATGTTCTTGCCGCCATATTCGATGTCCAAGGTCTCGCGGTTGAAGCGGCTGCCGTTGCAGGTTTCGCAGCGCACGAACGCCGGCGGCAGGAAGTTCATTTCGAGTTTGATCTCCCCCGCCCCTTCACATTGCAGGCAGCGGCCCTGCACGCTGTTGAACGAAAACCGGCTCGCCGAGTAGCCGCGCATCCGCGCCTCGGGCAACTGCGCGAACAACTGGCGGATCACATCGAAGAAACCGACGTACGTGGCGGGAATGGAGCGCGGTGTGCGGCCGATGGGCGACTGATCTACTTCGTAAACGGCCTTGAGCGATTCGTGGCCGGACATTTTTTTTGATTTTGAATTTTTAATTTTGAATTGCTCCTGCAACGCCGGCAGCAGACATTCGCGGATCAAGGTGCTCTTGCCCGAACCGCTCACGCCCGTCACGCACACCAATCGGCCCAACGGAAAGCCGACGGTGAGATGCTTGAGGTTGTTGACGGCGGCACCCCGCAACGTGAGCCAGAGGTTTTTACTTTCTGCTTTCCGCTTTCCGTTTTCCGCTTTTGCAACGGGCCGTCGCTGTCCGCGCGCCGGATGAATTTTTTCCGTCTGTGCGCGCAGCATTTTTCCGGTGACGGATTCCGGATGCCGAAGCAGCTCCGCCAAAGTTCCCGCCGCCACGATCTGTCCGCCATGCACGCCCGCGCCGGGGCCGAGATCAATGATGTAATCCGCACGCCGCATCGTCTCCTCGTCGTGCTCGACCACGATCACGGAATTGCCCCGCGCCTTGAGTTTCAGCAGCGTGGCCAGCAGTTGCTCGTTGTCCCGCGCGTGCAAGCCGACAGTCGGCTCGTCTAAAACGTAAAGCACGCCGCTGAGATTCGAGCCAAGCTGCGCCGCGAGCCGGATGCGTTGCGCCTCGCCGCCGGAAAGCGTCGGCACGCCTCGCCCGAGCTGGAGATAGCCCAGCCCGACCTCGTTCAAAAACTTCAACCGCTCGCGAATCTCCGGTAGAATGTCCCGCGCAATCTCCGCCGCGCGCCCGGTGAATTTCATCCCACCAAAAACCCCGACTGCTGCTTCCACTCCGAGTCGCGCGAAGTCATCAATCATCAACTCATTCGCGATGTCACGCGAAGCCCCTCGTGTTTCCGCTTTCCGCTTTCCGCTTTCCGCTTTTGTTTTGAGCCGCACCGCCCGCGCCACGGGATTCAGCCGCGCGCCGTGGCACTCGGGGCAGACCTCGCGCTCCTGCGCCCAGCCGAACCAGCTTTCCTCCACGGCATCCGCGTTCGCGCCGCGTTCCACGTCGGGCAGATAAAACAATTCGCCGAAGCCGCGACACTTCGGACACCAGCCTTGCGACGAGTTGTAGCTGAAGTTTTTCGGATCCAACGCTTCAAACGAACGGCGGCACTTCGGGCATGAACGCTCCGTCGAGTGGACGGAAATCTTTCCGCGCCCATCCAAAGCCAGCAACAGGCCGTGGCCGAGCTTGAGCGCGGCGTCCACCAACTCACGTAGCGGCGTCTCGGCCGAGCGCCGCCGACTTTTTTTTGCGGCG
>JANYDP010000292.1 GCA_025363535.1 Verrucomicrobiota bacterium
CCTGGCTAAAGGTTGGTGGACATAAAGTGTGCGGAAATATCATGAAAACAAAACTCGTAGCCCGGACATTTTCGATCGGCGGTTCGCGCCGGAACTTTCTCCGACAATGCAGTTGGGCGGCGGCGCTGTTCAGCGTGCCCGGCGCGTTCGCTGATGAACTCACGCGCAAACCGACCTTGACCAAAACCATCTCCGTCGAGGAAGGCCCGTTCTATCCGCCAAAGCTTCCACTCGACACGGACAACGATCTCATCATCGTCAACGATGCGATCACGCCGGCCATTGGCGAGATCACGCATCTCAGCGGACGCCTGCTTGATGCCAAGGGTGATCCGATCCGCAATGCGACGCTAGAAATCTGGTGCGTGGATCACGACGGCGTTTATCTCGCGGACCGTCCGAACCAGACGAAGTTCGATAAAAATTTCCAGGGCTTCGGCCGTTTTTTGACGAGTTCGACCGGCGAATATTATTTCCGCACGCTCAAGCCGGTGCGTTACCCGGGCCGGCAAGCGCCGCATATACATTTCAAAATCAAGACGAAAGGCCGGCGCGATTGGACGACGCAGCTTTTCATCAAAGGTTATCCGGGCAACGAGCGGGACGGCGTGTATCAGGAAATTGGTGACGCGCAGGCGCGCGAATCCGTGACGAGAGATTTTACGCCGCTCAAAAATTCGCGCATTGGTGAACTGGCCGCGCAGTTTGACATCGTGCTGGGCGTGACACCGGAGGGCTGACGGAGATTTTCTGAAACATCCTCTCCCTCCGCTTCGTCTTGGCAAGCAGACGATGATCAACGCATTTGCCAGACGGACTTTCGCCGGCCTGTTGTTCGGTGGCCTGCTGGCACTGCAAGCCGTGGCCGTGCCGCAAAACATCCTGCTCATCATCGCCGACGACTACGGCGCGGACAGCTCGTCGCTTTACAATTCCACTAACACCGGCGCGCAACTGCCGCCCACGCCCAACATCGCGTCGCTCGTCACCAACGGCGTCGTGTTCAGCCGCGCCATTTCCTATCCGGTGTGTTCACCCACGCGTTCGTGCATTCTCACCGGGCAGTACGGTTTTCGCACCGGCATCGGTGATGTGATTGACAACGGCCCGTCGCTCACCGCCGGCATCTGGACGCTGCCGCGCTCCTTTACGAACGGCGCGCCGGCGTATTCCTTTGCGCAGTTTGGCAAATGGCATCTGAACCTGAACCCCAACTCGCCCAAGAACGTCGGCGGCTGGACGAATTTCGCCGGCTCGCTCGCCGGTGCGATTGCGAACTACACCAACTGGAACAAGACCATCAACGGCACGTCCACGCCCGGCAACACCAACTACGCCACGACCGACCTGGTCAACGACGCGACCAACTGGATCGCCGCGCGCGGGACCAACGCGTGGTTCGTCTGGGCCGCGTTCAACGCGCCGCACACGCCCCTGCACAGCCCGCCGCAAAACCTCTGCCCGAGTTATCCGCTCAACACGCTGACCAATTCCGTGCGGCAGTTCGATGCGATGATCGAGGCGCTGGACACCGAGATCGGCCGGCTGCTTGCCGTCGTGAACCGCACGAACACGCACATCATTTTCCTGGGCGACAACGGCTCGATCAACAGCGTCATCCAGCCGCCGTATTCCGCCGCGCGCTCCAAGAACACGCTCTATGAAGGCGGCACGCACGTCCCGCTCATCATTTCCAGCCCGCTCGTGATGCGGCCGAACCGCACCAACGCCACGCCCGCGAACATGGTGGACGTGTTCGCGACCATTCTGGAAATGGCCGGGACCGCCGCCGCCGCCACCGTGCCTGCCGCCACGAAAGTTGACGGCCAAAGCCTGGTGCCCGTGCTGACCGGCACGAATGTTTTGTCGCGCTACGGTTATTCCGAACAGTTCGGCACGAACGGAATCACCGCCGCCAACGCCGGGCGCGCACTGCAAAACGTGCAGTTCAAACTCATCAGTTTCACGAGCGGGGCGAATGAATTCTACGACCTGCTCGCCGATCCGTACGAGGCGACCAATTTGTTGAACACGGTGATGACGGCGACGCAGCTTGGGAATTATTACTCGCTGATGCTGAAGCTCGGCGATTATCAGAGCGTGCTCGCGGCTCCGGTCATCACGGGCTTCGCGTTGAGCAACCGGCAGTTTTCGGTGAGCGTGCAACGCAATCTCACCAACAGCTACGGCCTCTGGCGCGCGACGGCGCTGGATGGTTTGAACTGGGCGCCGTTGGCGAACGCCCTCGTGGTTACGAATGGCGGCAGCACCGTGACGCTGACGGACACCAACGCCGCCGCGTCCCAGAATTTTTACCGCGTCATGGGCCAGTGAACGCCGGTTCGCAAAACTGCTACTTGGCGCGCGTCTGAAACGCTTGGTGTTTTCCTGTCGCCGGAATGGAAACGGTGTAGGAGTTGCCGGAAGGTTCCACCGAGAGCTTGATGAAATTGCCCACGCATTTTTCTTCCAAGTTTGCGATGAACTCGTCCGCCGTGTTGTCCTCAAGGTCGGCGCGCACATTTTTGTGAAGCTGGTACATCGCCTGGATGCCGGGCGAACTTTTCAATCCTTCGAGGGTGGATTTGGCCGTGCCTTTGCGTGCGCCGTTGTTCATCACGGACACTGTCGGCGCGAGGCTGTGAATGAGCAGGGGATTGTTGCTCACGTCGAGACCGTGATGATCCACCTGGTAAACATCCACCTGCCCGACACGGTTGGTTGGGCAAACCAGTTCGCCTTCCAGGTTCCACGTCAGATCGCCGCCGTCGAAAAATCGGAAAGGGCCGAAGTCCAAAACGAGTACGATGCTGTTGGCGTTGTCGCTCGTGTCTGCGGGTTTGGTCGTGCCGGTGCCGCAGAGTGGATTGGTGCCTACATTCGACGGGGCAGAAACAAAATGCTGGCCGACGCCCAGGCAGCACACGGAAAGCTTCAATCCGTTCGCTGGTTGCTTGAGCTTAATAATATCGCCGGGATGCATCTGGTTCCGCGCGTCCGCCTTGAAGTCGCGATAGGGCTGGATTTGAGCAGGCCAGTTCGTGTTGCGCAAATTATGATCCGAATCGGTATCGGGAATGCCCCTGTCATAAACTTGGCCGATCGGCAGGAGCACCGCGAGTTCCGCCGCACCGCCGTAATGGTCCCGATGAAAATGCGTCGTGATGTAGTGGTCAATTTTTTTCAACCCGGCAACTTCCGTGGCTGTCTTGTGGATGCGCGCCGCGTCGCGTCCGCCGGGATTGCCGGAATCAATCAGAACGGATTCGCCGGAGGGTGTCACGATCAACGTTGCGCCGCCGCCTTCGACGTCGTTCCAATAAATGTCGAGCGTCTGGTTTGTCCCGCCGGCTTTGACCGGGAACGCAGCGATGACCCAGGCTGACAGCACGGAAAATCCAAGGAGATGCTTTTTCATATTTTGATCAGGTGTTGCTGGCGGGAGATTAACCAGTGCCACAAAAAAAGGAACGCGGAATTTACTCCGCGTTCCTCAAAACTTTGCCCGCGCCGACTAGATGGCGAAGTCCGTGTATTCCGGTTTCACCGCTTCGGTCGGCGCGTGCAGCATTCCGGCGGCGACCGTGGCATTGGTGCCTTGCTCGATCAAAATGAACGAGCCGGTCAGGCGGTTGGTCGTGTAGCCGTCGAAGATGAGCGGCTTGGCGGTTTTCAAACGGATGACGCCGATGTCGTTCATCGCCAGCCCTGCGGGTTCCGGTTCCGGCTCGAAGGCGTCCATGTTAATGCGGCTTTCTATGCTAGTAACGATTGCCTGAACCGTCTGTGTGGCGTGGCGCAGAAAATATTTTTTACCCGCCTGCAACGGTCGCTGATTCATCCAGCAGATGCGCGCGTGCAACTCTGAACTGCGTCCGGGCAGGTCCTCAATCCCCACGATCATGTCGCCGCGGCTGACGTCAATGTCGTGTTCCAGGCAGAGCGTCACCGACTGTGGACAGAACGCCTCGGGCATGGAGTGGTCGTAATTCCAAATATCTTTGACGGTAGTCTTGAGGCCGATTGGAAGAACAACAACCTGCTGGCCTTTGCGCACGATGCCGCTGGCAATCTGGCCACTCAGGCCGCGAAAGTCATGGAGCGCGTGATCGGTGGGATTGTTCGGGCGATTGACCCATTGTACGGGGAAGCGCAGGGAGCTGAGATTCCAGTCGCTCGCGATGTGGACGTTTTCCAGATGGGCCAGCAGGTTCGGGCCTTCATACCAGGGCGTGTGTTTGGAAGTGTCCACCACGTTGTCGCCGTTGAGCGCGCTGATGGGAATGAACTTCACGTCGCGAAACACGTCGAGCTTGGGCAGAAAGCTTTCGATCTCGTCGCGAATTTCCTGAAACCGTTCCTGGCTCCAGCCGACCAGATCCATTTTGTTGACCGCAATGACGAGGTGCGGAATGCCCAGCAGCGACGCGATGTAAGTGTGCCGCCGCGTCTGCTCGATGACTCCTTGGCGCGCATCCACGAGCACAATGGAAAGATTCGCCGTCGAAGCGCCGGTGACCATGTTGCGCGTGTATTGCACATGCCCCGGCGTGTCGGCGACGATGAATTTCCGTTTCGGCGTGGCGAAGTAGCGGTACGCGACGTCAATCGTGATGCCTTGTTCGCGTTCGGCGCGCAGGCCGTCGGTGAGGTTGGCCAGATTGATCTGCCCGCCGCCGGTGATGTCGGCGGAGCGTTCGAGCGCCTCGATCTGATCCTCCATCAAGTTTTTGGAGTCGTAGAGCAGGCGACCGATAAGTGTGGACTTGCCGTCGTCAACACTGCCGCAGGTGTTGAAGCGCAACAATTCGATAGGGTGCTGTGTGTGTGGCATGGCTTAGAAATATCCGGCTTTTTTGCGGTCTTCCATCGCGGCTTCGCTGGCTTTGTCATCGGCGCGGGAGCCGCGTTCGGTCACGCGGGCGGCGGCGACTTCGCCGATGATGTCGTCCACGCTGTCGGCGGGGGATTCAATCATGCCGGTGCTGATCATGTCGGCAATGGTGCGGACGCGGACGACGAGTTTCTTGACGGGCTCAGTTGGCTTCGGACGTGCGCCCGCGTAAGGATCGGGCTTGGTCGGGTCAGTGTG
>JANYDP010000301.1 GCA_025363535.1 Verrucomicrobiota bacterium
CTGGCCCGCCTCAAACGCAAAACGCACAGCGACAGCAAATCAAAGGCAAACTTGGCGGCCAGCATCCTGCTCTTCCTCGTCCGCAAATGTGGCGGCGAACTCGTCCCCCAATCATAAACAATACCTATTTAGCAATCCCCGTTTGGGGACGGTGCCGCTCGCGAAGAATCAAGAGCTCAAGGAAGAAATTTTGACCGCATTCGTTTCTTTTTTTCATGGCCGGATCGGGTTCGTCAATGTTGGCGGGCCGCAGGCACCCAATTCCTGCGACCCGCTTATCCTTAACACAAAGGACTCAAGCAACGCACGAGCACCCAAAGTCGTGCGTTGCCATGTTTATGCCCGTTGCCTATGGCATAACCATGCCATTACGGTGACGAATCCGTTACGTTGCCCTGCCCCGGGTTCCGGCAGGCCGTTTACGGTGCGCCCTCGGCCGGGATAAAAAAGTAACATTCCGGTGCTTGCCTTCGGCAATGTCTTGGCGGCAATCTCGGCATCAATCCAGTGCCGCCGCAGCCCCATTGCTACGCCATATCAATATGAAAACAAAAAAATCCAAGACCGCGCCGCCCCAAACCAAGACCGCTGTCATCACGGCCGCCAAAGCCGCCGCGCACGCCGCCAGCCAAAAAGCAGACACCACCCGGAAGGTCGCCAGTCTGGCCAAGGACCGCTACAAGGTCGCGAAGAAATCCTACAAGCTTGCGCGCAAAGCCGCCAGGCACGCCGCCAAGGAAGCCAAGCGTGCGCGTAAACGGCTTGAAGCCTGCATCGCGCGGGGAGTCAAACAGCAAAAGAAATCGCTGGCACCAGTGAAGGAAGTCAGAAAGCCCGCCAAGCGGCGTGTCCAACGCAAAGCTGTTTCCAAAAAAACCGCCGGCAAAAAATCTGTGCCTGCGCCGGGAGTGGTTTCCCCGTCAGCGGAGTCCGTTCCACCGCCCGCAGTTTCTCCTGTGCCGCCGCCGGTGGTTGAGTCCTGAATTCAGGGGCTTTTTGATTCTGGCTGTTGCATCCGTGAAGTGAGCGGGGGTATTCACGGGAGATTGAGCCGGAAGAAGGTTTGTGCGGATGTTGATGGCGGCAGGATTACCACTGAATTTGTTCCATTCAATTTGATGGGCGAGACCACTGGCGTCCAAGTAGCAGTGTTTTCCAAGCAATCTGTGGATTCTAAACGAAAGCCGTCCGTGCCTGTTGCCGGCCAAGAGAGTTGGAGTTGATTGGTCATGAGCGCCACGTGAAGCTCGGGGCCGGTGAAGGGCAGCGCTTGGATGTTATCCAAACCCAGGCTGCCGACCAAGGGGTCGCCGATAATGGAAGGCTCGGCGGAATGGACGATTCTCAGTTCGCCGACATTTGTAATGAGAGTGCTGAAAGCCAAGGTCGAGGAATTCACCCGGGTCATGGAATTTTCATTGAGTTCAAACACCGCGCGCTGCCAGCCGGAGTTGGGCGGCAGAGTGAAAGGTTGGGTGCTGGCAAATCCCGGGGAAGGGCCAAAAGCTGTTTTTAGCACCGCGCGCAATTGCAACGGGGTGGCCGAGAAATTTTTCAAGTGTAGCGTGACACGCGCGACTCCGGCGGTGAGGTAGTTGCCTCTCCATTGCGTCAGATTGTATCCCACCATTTTACTATTGGCACCGCCGCCGCCGTGGGAGGTGAACAGGAGGAAATTGTCGTTCGTTCCGGCGGGGCCGCCGGTGCCGATGTCAGGGGTGGCACCATTCCAATTTTCGAGCAGGCCGCTGTTGAAAGTGTCGGTTTGATTCAAATTGATAGCGTGAACAGAAACCGTCGCGAGCAGGGCGAGGAGAAGAATGGTTTCAGGAATTTTCATAACGATCGTGAATAGGGCCAAGGCCGGAGCTTGCGCTCCGGCCTTGGCGTGACTTTCAAACGACGACGGCGTTTAGTAGTTCTGTCCGACGATGCCCAGCTTGGAAACGGCCTTCTGGAATTCATCGATCGTTGAAGTGCTGCTCGACAGCACCTTCGCGGCCTTGAAGAAGATGTCGGTCTGGTCGAAGTAGCCGTTGAACAGCGCCGCGCCCGGGCCTTCCGCCGTGATCGGCACGGACGAACCGGTGTGGTTGCCGGTGCGGAAGCCGACGCAGATCTGGTAGCGGTTCGTGTTGGCTGGATAGCCGTTGACGCCCATCGTGTAATCCGGGAAGCCGCTGACTTCGCCGACGTTGTTGCCCGCGTTGCTCGGCGCGGCGTTGTTGCCAATGAACGGATCGTAGAGCGTGATCGTGCGCGGATACTTGGACTGGCTGCGCGTGTTGGCCACGGCGTTGGCCACCGTCACGTCCACCGCGCCGATGATGCTCATGGATTGATCGTGGTCCGCGCTGACGCAGATGAGCGTGCTGGAATTTTTCTGGCTGGGATTGTTCGTGCCGAAGGAACGACCCACGCCGACGGCCTTGTCGAATTCCATCACGTCCCAGATCACGCCGGCGGCGTTGTTTGGGTGGGACTGCTTGTCAATGGAAGCGCCTTCGACCATGAGGATGAAGTTCGAGCCGCCCTTGTTCAACGTGGCGATGGCCTTCGCTGTCATTTCGTCGAGGAACGGCTGGTCGAGGAAACCGCCGAAGCCGCTGGTGGTGTTCGTGGGCTCGTCGCTCGGGCGGGTATAACCGAGTTTGTCAAAGGCGACGTTCATGTTGCCGGTGCGGAACAGGCCGATCAATTTGTCCGGCGCGGAAGCGCCGCCGGGCAGCGCGTTCAAGTCCGTGCGGTTGGTCACGTAAGTGAAACCAAGACCGACGAGTTCGTTCGGCAGATTGCGCGTGTCGCCGCTGTTGGCAACGCTGCGCTGATTGAAGTTTTCCATGCCGCCGCCCAGGATGACGTCAAATTCCGGACCGCTGGTGAATCCGGGGATGCCGTCCACGTATTGCTTGGCGATGTCCTTCAACAATGAGCGGAACAACGTGTGACCACCTTCGCCTGCGGGCGTCGCGTCGCACACGTCCGCCGTGGTGACGATGCCGGCCTTGTAGCCGTAAAGACGCTTCAAGTATTCCCACAACGTCTCCACCCGCGGATTGTCGAGCGCGTAGATTTTGTTGGCGGAACCGCTGCTCGCGCCGGCAGCCTTGCTGTCGGTGTTGTCCACGAACACGTTCAACGTGCCGTTGATCGTCTTGTTACCCGTGGCCCAGGCCGTCGCGGTGTTGGCGGAATCAGGCGTGATGTTGTCGGACGCGTAAGTCATCACCATGCCGGTGTAAGGCATCTTGTCCATCTCCTGCCAGTCGTCATAAAACCCTTCGCGGAAGCCATTGTTCACGCTCTTGGCCACGATGCGGCCGGAGTCGCGATACGCCGTGCCCATCGCGTCGCCGATGTAGAGGATGTAATTCTTTTTCGCCAAACCGGTCTGGCTGAATTTCTGGACGCCGATGCGGGACGTGGTGGAACCGGTGCCGCTCGCGTCGGTCACGTTGGCGACGGCGGAATAAACGCCGCCGTTCGGGAAACTGTAGGAACGATACGTCCACGCCACGTCGGGATCGGCGGCATTCGCGTCGTTGTTGAATGTAATTTCCGGCGCGGGCAGCGAGGCGGTGACATCCACGCCGTTGATCACGATCTGCACAGTCGCATTCGTGTCAGCGAGCGTGGTGGCTTCGACGCGGAGATCGAAGCGCTGGTCGGAGAGCAGCCGGAAACGTTCCGGCAGGCGGATTTTTACCGTCGGAGCGGCCGTCGCGTTCAGCGCGAGCGCGCCGAGCAGGCCAAAGAGGAGGGATTTTTTCATGGTGGTTTTTTGTGTCGTTTGTTTAAGGGACGATTCGTTTCGGTTCCAAGCGGCACCGCCAACGGGGCGGTGCCGAAATTATTTCAGTCGGCCACGGTCATGGCGTTGAGGTGGTTGAAGAGCGGATGGGAATTTTGCTGCCACCACGCGAGAAATTCGGCGCGCGTGGCGAAACCGTTCTCGGGAAAGCGGGCGAAGCGCAGCGCCGGTTCCAATGCGGAGGCAAAGGCCGGCTGCCACGCGACACCGCGCCAGCTCGCGAGGTTCGTCGCGTCGGTATAATCAAAGACGCCGCGCAGAAAATTCACCGCGCGCGGGGCATTGAGCAGACCGAGCGAACGCACGCGCGGCGCTTCGGAAGTTTCCAGTTCCGTTTCCGCGACATATACCGGCGCAGACCATTTGTGCTCGTGCGTCGCAGAGGCGTGATGTTGCTGGAGCAGTTCGCTGACGGGCGTGGCGTTGACGGCGGAAGTGGAAAACAAATTCCACCGGCCGCACAACCGCCAGTCCGCCACTTCGCGGCTCATCACACATTCGTCGCAGAACTGCGGCGGTTGCGGGACGCGCTTCACCGACCAGACAGCAACGGCGAGCGCGGCCAGCAACGCACCGGAACAAAGCAGCTTTGCCTTCATGCAAAATTCCAGCCGGAGGTTTCAGGCTTTTGCAGAACGGCGACGCGCGGCCAGCAACCCCGCCACGCCCAATCCGCCGAGCGCCAACGCGGACGGCTCGGGCACCGGCGCGACGCTGCCCGGCCCGCTGATGCTCGCGGTGAACGCGCCGAAGTCGGAGTTGCCAAAACCATCGGCGACGAGGGTGTAGGTGCTGCCCGCCGTGAGGGAAATTCCGCTGAGCGTGGAGCCGAACGCGCTGCCGCCGGGCGCGTCGTCGTTGGCGGCGAGAAAATTATTGAGCGGCTGACCGGCGTTGAACGCACCCGCGTAGAGATGCAGAAACGTGTCGTAGCTGCCGGAATCCCCAGCCTGCAAGATCAGATTGTAGCTGCCGCTCACGCCGACGGTGAAGGACTGCGCAAAGTACGGCACCGCTGTGCCGATGTCGGACAGCGCGTCGCCGGGTTCGGTCGGGCGGTTGAAGGGAGAAAGCCCGGTGGTGTCGCCGTTGAACGTGTAGGTGCCGCCAAAGGCGGATGCGCCCGCCAGGGAAAGCGCGGTGGCAATGAGGAGAAGCGAAGTTTTTTTCATACGGAATTTTTTAAGTGTTGGTTTTATGGTTTTTAAAATCCTTCCAGCCGTGGCGAAACCAGCCGCGCGGAAAGTTTCATTTACGCGGGTGACTCTAGGCGGGACGTGTGACGGACAAAGGGAGGAGAGGTGACTATTCGGCAAAGCGCCGTGGGAAACTGTTGTCCGAAAAAAGTTGGCGGAAATTTTTTACGAAATAATTTTCGTAAAAAATAATTACGGATCACCCGCGCCAAGCAACGGCATTGTCGGAATGGCCCGATGTTCAACTTCCAGTTTCGCCAGCGCGGTTTTGCGCGGCGAATCTTCGTCTTCCAAAGCCACGCTCATTTCCAAACCAGCGTGGCGGATTTTGACTCGCCGGGCTTGGGCATCCACTGCCAGCAATTCAAACGCGCCTTCGGAGCCACCGGTCTTGAGCGTGAGCATCACGGGCGGCTTGGTCGGTTCCTGTATTTGCAAGACCGCCCATTGGAACGGAGGAATCACGGCCAGCCCGACGACTTTGATTTTTACGGCGAAATTTTTGCGGGCGGAACGGACGGGATGGCAGGAGTTGCGGCTCGCAACGCGAAAAGATTTTTTTGAGCGATGTCGGAATAGCGGTTGGTTTCGCCGCGCGCAAATCCCGCCAGCGCCATCAGGCAAATTGCCAACAGAACGAGGTGGATCGGCGGGTTCACGCTATTCCGTGGCCATGCCCATCTTGGTGATGTCAAGCTGGCGCAAGGTGTCAAGGACGCTGACCATGATTTGATATTCCGTTTCGTCCGCACCCTTGACCACGACGGCCAAGTCAGTGTCAGCCGATTTGAGGGCGGCGAGTTTTTCTTTGAGTTGCGAGCCGGTGACGGGAGTGTTGTCCAGCGTGATTTGCCCCTGCGCGCTGACGCTGATGTGCGTCGGTTCCACCTTGGGTTTTTGTTCCGGCGGTTTACCGGACGGCAGGTTGATCTCCAGATTGTTCATCAACTGAGGCGTGGTGATGATGAAGATCACCAACAGCACGAACACCAGGTCCAGCAGCGGTGTGATGTTCAGCTCGGTCATGGTGCCGTGCGATTTGCGGGTGGTTTTTTTCAAGCTCATGGCACAACAGGTTCGGTCTGCTCCTGCACGTCAAAACGGATGGTCACTTGCGCCGGAAAATTCGTTGGCGGATGCCGGCCGATGTTCGTGACGACTTTGAAAACATCCTTCACGGTCTGATCCCATTTGGCATCGCCGCTGCCCTTCTGCCAAACCAACCGACCGAGATTCCCCTGGGCATCCACGTCCACCAAAATTTCCGCCACGAAATTTTCATCGGCCAGGTTGTCCGGCCGGTTCCATTTTGAACGCAGCGAATACTCAAGATAGCCCTTGTAGAGCTGCACGGGATCGCTCTCGGAAAGCACCGTCTTGCCACCGCTGAATTCAAAGCTCGGCACCTCCACCGACGCCGGGGCGACCACCGGCGGAGCGAGCGTTGCGGGCACCGCCACTTTCGGCGCTTCTGTGCGCACGGTCTCAACCTTCGGTGGTTCCACTTTCGGCGGCTCGATCTTGGGCTTCTCCGGTTCCTTGGGTTTTTCCGGTTCCGGTTTCTTCTCCACCACCTTGGTGACGGTGATGGTCTGGATTTTTTTGCCGAGGTAGCCTTCGCGGGCGGCGAAATAAACCAGTGCCACAATGATGACGCCATGCACCACCGCCGAAATCGTCAGGTTGACCTTCGACGAATTCTTCGGCGCTTTCGGTTTGGATTGGGGAATCATGTTGCGAATGAAAAATCAAAAATGAAAAATGAAAAAACGAACAGCTGATCGCGACATTGGCTGGTTGCAGCATTCTTCATTCTTAACTTTTCGTTTCCTGATTTCATTTCGGCACCTCGGTGGCCAATTCCAGCTTCGGTACGTTGGCTTGCTGGCACAAATCCAGCACGCCGCGGATCTGCTTGTATTTCGCCTTGGCATCGCCGCGCACGATGATGTTCAGATCCGGATCGTCCGTTCGCATGCTGATGAGTTTGCCGAGCAGGTCGTCTATGCGAATCTCTTCGCGGTTCAACGACAGCTTGCCGTCCGCTTCCAGCGAGATGTAGTTCGCCTTGCGCGGCGGGTCTTTTTGATTCTTGCTCGCGGCGGGAAGTTTCAAATCCTTGTCTTCAACGGGCGGAATCGTGGTGATGATGAAAATCACCAGCAACACAAACGCCAGGTCCAGCAGGGGCGTGATGTTCAATTCCGTCAGCGACTCGTGCGCGCTGTGCGAACACTTTTTCATGGGACGTGGGGCCGTCTCAGAATGATTTGGTCGCGGACTCTTCATGGCGTTTCAAAGCGCCGACAAGTTTGTCCCCGATGTCCCGGTTGTCCACGTAGGTGTGCTCGATCTGGTTCGCGTAACGCGCGGCAAACCCGTCCAATTCCTGGGTGAGATTGCGGATGGTCGTGACCATGAAGTTGTAGCCGAACATTGCTGGGATGGCGACGAGCAGGCCGACGACCGTTGCGATCAACGCACCCGCCACGCCGGGAGCCATCGCGGTCAAGCTCGCCTGATTCGCCTTTGCAATGCCAGCAAAGGTTTCCATCACGCCCCAGACCGTGCCGAGCAAACCGATGAACGGGCCGCCCGCCACGGCGGTGGAAAGCACGATCATGCCTTTCTCCAGCGACATCGCCTGCGCCACGGCCGCCTCTTCCAGCACCACCTTCACCGCCTCGAAAGACGCCGTGCTGACTTTGGTGGTGTTGGCACGAGCGATGAGATCGGTGTGGCCATCGCCGGGGCCGTGCGCCGAAACCGTGTTGACCTGCACCGGATTGTTCTTCAGGTGATAGGCCACTTCCTCCGCGCCGCGCGCGTAAAGCTGGAACGCCGGGGCACCGTCAAATTCATCGCCGCGCTTCTGGATGTCCAGCGGGTCGCGCGTGGCGGTGTAGGCGGCGAAAAATTTCTTCGACTCCTTGCGCGCAATCCACAACTGCCGGAACTTCGTGATCATGATGGTCCAACTGAACATGGACAGCAGGAACAGCACGGTGATGGTCAGCTTGCCCTCGGGCGTGGCTTTTTCAAAAGCGAACTGCAACGCGCCGCTCGCCAGCATGGGATGAATGAGTAGGGTCATAAATGATTCGTTCTCGGTTTTTGGTTTGGATTTACAGGTTCAAGTTAAAGCGCCGGGGATTTTTTTCCGGCTGCTGGCAAAATCACCGTGACGCGGCTGACTTTTTGGGCGAGGGCGATGGAAACTGGCTTGTCCTTTTTTGTTTCGTCGGTCTCGGCGATCCCTTCAGATTTGGCGACCTTGGCGGTGTTGTCGTTGGACGCACTCGCACTGGCAGTATTGGCGGCGGTGCCCGCAGCAAAGGAGGATCCGCCGCCGTTGGCATCCGCAGAAAGGATGTTGGGATTGCCCGCACCCTGGGCGTTCACCGAATCCGTTCCGATCAGTTGCACCGTTGGACCAAAGCCGCCCTTGGCGTCAATCGTTTTCCCAAGCACGGTCAGAATGGGAATGGTCGGGGCATCAATGATCACATTGTTCCGGCTGAAAACGACGCCTTTGAGTTGGCTGGTGGCTTTCAACAGCACGTTTTGTCCGATGACGCCGGAGCCGGTGGCGTCAATGTTCCGGTCGTCGGACACCTTCACGGCCGTGCCGAGATTGACGGCTGAAACTTGCGACGCATCCAGCGGGTTGCCCAGCGCATCACGCAATTCATAACCGGCCAGCACCTCGACAATGGCGTCGGGGTTTTCACTTTTGTTCAACGAGAACTGCACGATGCCGCCGGCGCTGGCATTCACGTTGCCGTTGGGAGTCTCGACCAGAATGTTGCCGGCGTGGTTTGCTGGCGCGGGGTAGTTGGCATCGCGCAACGGAAACGTCGTCGCGAGAATACCACTGCCGGGAATCGTCGGGTTGTCCGTGTAAACCTGGTGCGTGAGCGGATCAACGTAATAAGCCGTAAGGGTCACGTACCCGAAACCACCCGTGCCGGCGTTGATGTTTCCATTCGATGAGCGCACCGTGACGTTGCCGCCGTCGTACGATGCGATGCGTGAACCGTTCACATTGATGTCGTCGTGTGCGATCACTTTCACATCACCCGATCCAGCGGTATAAATGCCACGCGCGCCCGTGGCTGTGACGGAAAAATCAGATGAGCCGACACTGACCGTGCCGCCCGCATCAATGGAAATGTTGCCGCCATTCAACGACGCGATGGAACTGGAATACATCACGAGATTGCCGCCGAGATGGACATCCACATCCGCGCCGTGGTTGAACAAGCCGGCCAGCGGAAACCCGGATGGAGTCCGGTAGAAACCAACGCCCTTGGACTGGATACCTGGTGTGGTGCCGAGATCCATGTTGCGGGCGTTGATTTCAAACTTACCACCACCTCCAATGGCGTAGCCAAGATTGCCAGCGGGAATCGCGCCGAGGGCATTATATTTTACCAGCAACGCGTCGGCCGTGGCCGAGTTCAATACAGAAACCACTTGCGTGTCAGGGATCGTTTGATCCACGTCGAGCCAGAGCGGATTCCCCAGGCGATCCACCTTTTGGATCGTGAGATTTTGCAGCAATTGCAAGACGCTGGCGAGACTGACGCCGGGAATGTTTTGGTATGTCAGAATTTTGCTGACCGGGTTGTAGTAGAAACTGTTGACCAGTTGTGCCACCGAGACCGAGCCGTCCAATGACTGGGACAAGTACGACAGCAACGGAGCCGCCGCACCGGGCACGCCGCTCAAATCCACCGAAGTGAATGCGCCGCGATTGACGATGTCGCCCCCGACGGTGATGCGAGTGACATCGCTGTCCAAAAGATTCATGCCTTGGAAGCGGCAGTTGTTCATGTTGCCGCCGACGGTGATCTGTGCCGCTTCCGGTGCGATCAGCGCAAGGAGGTTCATGTCGCCGGAGATGTTCAACTGCAATGGCGTGGAACTGCCCTGATGCACCGGCGTATTGGCGTGATCATTCAACCCGAAGCTGCTGCTGTTTTTGTACTGCTTACTCCCGCTGTCGGAAACGATCAGATTGAAAATCTGCGGCGCGCCCGCTGAAGTCGGCAGCTTGCCGGTGAGCGAACCGCCGCCGGTCGTGTTGATGACCAGGCCGCCTTGAGGCGACGGAAACAAAATCATCTGATTGAAGGTGGAGTCGCCCACCAACGTAACGCCGCCCGCACCCGCATTGATGGTCAGATTGCCGGGCAGAATCATCGGGACATTCAATTGATCCACACGCGGCAAACCGGAGAATGTGCCGCCCAACTGCACCGCATTGCCCGCCGTGAGCTTCACGTAATCCGCGTCCGCATAATCGAAAAGATGCCGGACCGCCGACGCACCGGTGACGTTGAAAACCCCGTTGGGATTGCGCACTTCCTGGAGGAAAATATTTTGTGCCGCCGTCACATTCCAGCCGCCGCTGATCAAACTCAGCGCGAGGTTCGGTGACAGTTGTGCCGTGCCCGCGCTGCCCGTGGTGCCAAGGACATACTGGCCGGACAAGTCCTTGACGGGGTTGCCGCTGACGTCCATTTGCACGCCGGCAAAAATACTGCCCGTCCCGTTTGCCACGAGATAATGTCCTGTCACGTTGCCGCCGGCGACGATGTTCACGTCCCCGGCCTGCTTGCCATAAGCACCCGCGCCCGCCGTCGTGTAGTCGCTGTTTTGTGCGGAAATAAAATTGCCGTTGTAGAAATACCCCTTCTTTCCCGGCAACACGCTGCTGATGTTTCCGCCCGCCGTGAGGTTCACATCACCGCCCGCCATTGTGCTGATGCCGCCGAGTCCGTGGCTCAGATCGTAGGCCGTGCCGATGGAACTGGCGTTCAGCTTGAATGCGTAGCCCTGTCCGCTCGAACCCGTGTCAATGCTGCCGCTCAAAGCGTGGGCGTCAATCCCGCCGCCGTCGGTCGTGATGACATAACCCGCGCCGACCGCGATGTCTTTTCCCGCCGATAATCCGATGGTGCCCGCCGAAGTCTGGATGGAACTGTTGCCGTTCAGCAACACGCTGCCCGTTCCCGCCATGACGAGGTTGTGAAGAAAATCATACCCAGCCGCCAGCGCCACAGCCCAATTGTTCGCGTCCACGATCTGCGCACCGTTGTTCAAAATCACATTTCCGCCCGCCTGCAAAGTAAGCTGCCCGCCCGCCGTGCCGGTGCTGGCGCTCAAATCCCAAACTGTATTGTCGCTGACCGTGATGTCGCCACTGGCCTGCAATCGGATGTTAGAAAAATTCTTGTTCAGGAACGCGGTGTTCACGTTCAGGTTCAGCGTGCCGGGACTGCTGTTGTAAGCCACCGTACCATTATTCGGAACCACTCCGCCGCCCGCATTGCCCAGGATGATGTTGGCCGGGTCGAGCAAAAACTCCCCGCCGGCAAAACCACTTTGCGCGCGGGCATCCATCGCCGAGTTCAAGGAGCTGATGTTCGGCGCGCTCACTTCGATGTCGCCACCATTGCCACCATGCGCTCCGCCGGTGGTCACAATGCGGCTGCCAGTGGCGTCGCTGAAAAGGTCGTCCGACTTTAACGTGACTTTGCCGCCCGCGCTGCCGGTGGCCGAATCGTCACCCTGCGCCAGAATTTGTGAACCCGCGCCGAGGTTGAGGGATTCGGCGGCGACCAATTCGATGACCCCGTTTTGGTTTTGTACGGAGTTGGCCGAAATGAAACCGCCTTGATTAACCACCTTGGCGTTAAGCGCCACCGTGCCGGCATCGGCAATGATCCGGCCGACATTATCCACCGAACCTTGTGGCAACGTCACGGCCAGGCTCATGCCGCGTCCGTCCGGGCGCTCGCTCAACGTCACCGTCTGGCCGGCGGCAAAACCAATCGAACCACCGGGCGCGTTGATGTCGCCGTGATTTTCAACCTGATCGGCAATCAGAAACGCGCTGCCGCCCCGGCCAACCTGGATGGTCCCGTAGTTGATGATGCTCTTGAGTACGGGCGGGCCGTTGAAGACCCACGCGCCACCGGCATTTTGCGGCGGGAAACAGTTCGCCGTGGAAACCACCAGTCCGGCGGCGCCGACGAATGAATTTGGACCAAAATAAAACCCCGATGAATTGAGCAGCACGACTACGCCGTTGGCCTGGATGGTGCCTAAAATCTGTGACGGATTCGGATCGTTCACCCGGTTCCAGACGATGGAGGTCGAGGACGGCTGGTTGAAAATGGTCTTCTCACCATTCGCGATGTTGAACGACTGCCAGTTGAGCTGTGCATTGTTGCCGGCATTGATCGTGAACTGCGAACCGTTGACGGAGACCGTGGCCGTGCCGCCTTGCACCGTGAGCCCAATCGGATTGGCGTCGGCGGGACGTGACAAGCTCAACAATGCCAGGCCGGGAAAAAGCCGGCCCAGGGTGAAACGAATTTCGGAGTAAAACCGTTTTGCTTTCATAATTCTAAAATTGAGCGCCCAAGCCGAAGTAAAGCCGCAGCCCCTCGCTGGCACCCGCGTGCCTGATCAGCGGCCAGGCCACCGAGACGCGCGCGTCCAGGTGACTGCCGATGTTAGCGATGATCGCGCAACCCGTGCCGCAGAAGCGCGACGACGCGGGCAATCCCGCCGGAAGTTTCCCCACCGTGTAAAGTTCGCCGTAATCCAGAAATACCGAGGCGCGCATCCAGAAAGGAATGTCGCCGTAGCCTGCATCAATCATTCCGATGTTCGTCAGCGGCGTGCGCGGTTCAATCATCACGCGCCAACCGGCGTCACCGTAAGCTGCACCATCGGGATAGCCGCGCACCCCGGCGGTGCCGCCCAGCCCAAACTGTTCGTTGCTGAAGAGAGGATCGCGCGACCACTGCCCATCGGCGCGCAGCCATACCGTCCAGTCCTGGTAAATCCGCTGCTCGCGGCTCACGCCCGCCTGCACGGTGAGATAATGTTCTGGCGCATTGGTGGTGTAGGCGACGCCGGAAATTTTCCCGACCGTGGCCAGATTCCAATTGGCCTGCGCGTTGAAAAACGTGGTGCCCCACGCGTCCGCCACGGAACCGCTGAAGCCCAGATTCATCGGAAAATAATCCACTCCGGGATGGCGCGGCGGTTGGGGAGAATTCACGGTCGAGGAAATAGGGTTGACCGTCCCGTCCGAGTTGGTGATGAAGGTCGTCGCCAAAAAACTGTTCGTGTTGAAGCTGACCTGCTGGTAGCGCTTGAAGTCCACGCCGAAACTGAGCGACGCGTTCAATTTTTTCCCAGGCGACAACGGGATGGAAAGTTTTCCGCCCAGCCCTTCGTTCAATGTGATGTTCTGACCGGCATCCTGCGAGACGATGGTTAGGAGCGGCGTGGAAACCACGGTGGTCGCCGCACCCAACTGCACTCCGGTGTCGCTCCGCGAACGGCTCGCAAAGAGCGTCAGCTCCGGGCGGCCCGTGGGCGGCGGCATCACGAACTGATGCGTGGTTTCGCTGTAACCGAAGCGTCCGTTGCTCGCGTCCACCTGCTGCTGCACGGACTGCATCGCGCCCAGCGGCAGCCGATAGTACGCGCTGTAGTTGGCGATCTCCGGGGAATCCAGCGGCGACACATTGAAATTTTTCGTGCTGCTGTAATCGAGTGGAGAGAAGCCGTATTGCAAACCCACCTGATGTTCCAACTGCCAGAGGTTGCCGTATTGCGCGTTGACGGCGATGCGGTTGTCCGGCGTGCCGGGCGTGCCGGAATTATTCAATTCAGCGCGACCGTGAACCGGAAAACGATCCTTCACCTTCAACGTCAGTTCGCTCGTGCCGAGTTCCACGCCCGGGCCGATGACCGGATAAATCTGGCGGTCGCGATTGGCATTGGCCAGGTCCAGCTCACGTTGAAAAACATGGGAGTTCAGCAGCATGTTCGTGTGCAGGCTTGGCAGTGCGCGCCGCGTGTTTGCGGTGCTGAAATGCTGGTTGCCTTTGACAGTGATAGCGGAGAGGCGGCCTTCGGTGACGTTTACCTTCACCGTGTCGTTGGTGAGTTTTTGCGGCGGCAGACTCACAGCGACAGTCACGAACCCGCGCTCACGATACGCCATCTGCAATTCGCCCAGCGCATCGCGGATGTCCGCAAACGTCACGTTCGTCCCGAACGCCTCGGGAGCGTTGGTGAAGACGCGGCTGATTTCCTCCGGCCGGATCATCGTGTTCCCGGCGACCAGATATTTTTCCACCTTGAAGCCCGGAGTTCCGTTGGTTGCGGGATTTTTTTTCGGCCGTCCCGACGTTTCCTTCAGGGCCACAAGCAAAATGTCCGAGGACTGGCTTTTGCCCTTTTTTGGAACGGAAAGCTCGCGCAGTTCCGACATTTTTTGCCGCAAGGCGCTGCGCGCTTCCGCCTGGTCAGCGCTGTCTTCAGCAAAGGCCGGCGAGGTCGGGGCGAAGAACAACTGGAACAGCAGCACCACCAGGACGAGCGCGGGGTTGGTGGACCTGGACAGCTTCTTTGGTTTTGAGAAAAGGTTTTGCTGCCGCCATTCGGTGGGTGTGACGCCGAAGCGTTTCTTGAACATGGCGTTGAACAAGCCGAGATGCCGGTAGCCGCTTTCGTAGGCGACGTTGATGATCTTGGCATTGGCATCCACGAGTAACTGCCGCGCGTGCTGGAGCCGAAGTTCCGTCTGGCGGCTCCGCAGCGGCACGCCAAATTGTTCGCGGAAGAGCCGGCTGAAATGGCGTTCGCTGCACGACAACTGCGCGGCCAGCTCCGGCAAAGTGCGCGTGGCCAGTTCCGCATCCGACATCTGCCCGACGAGCTGGCGAAAACGCTCGCGCAACTTCTGGCCGTGGTCTTCCGCGAGCGGCACTGACAACACGCCGGCCATCGCCTGCGTCCATAGTTGCAACAAGGCCGAGCGGGCGGGCAGGTTGTCGCGCGGAGCCTGCGCCACCAGCCGCGCAAATTTCTGGCTGACCGGCTCGGCCACGTTGAACAAAAAACCTGGGTGGCGGCATTGCGTTCGGCCTGTTCCAACTGATGGCCTTCGGTCACGGTAAGCAGGCCGTTGAGGAATTGCGGTTGCACGAAAAAGAATTCCACTTTGAGCCGGCCCAGCGAACTGGCACGGACGACGAAGCTGGCGCTGCCCGTGGCGACCAGGCTGTCGCCGGTCTTGAGTTCCCGCGCGTTGCCGCCCTGCAGCCAGTAGCCCACGCCCTCGGCGATGCGCGCGACCGTCCAGCCGTGGGCGGGCGGCGTCCATTCACCGGACGGGTGCAGGGTTAGTTCCTGCAATATAAGATGTCGTTCGACAGGCATTGCGGGACGCAGATTGCCGCAGCTACATGTCAGCCAAGCGGCGGATGAGTTACGGTTTGGAAACGCCAGCCGGATGGGCGTGGCTGAAAAGTGTGTATGGGTCTTTGGACTTACTCAGAAAAAAAACCGGCGCAGACAAATCTGCGCCGGTCGGTGTAACCCACCTCAAACCAAACTTAGAACGGCGAGATGATGCCGCCGACGGCCGAGCGGTTGGACTTCATGTCGCTCAAGCGGATGGCCGTGGCACCGGCGACTTTGCTCAGTTCGATTTCATTTTCGATGCTGCCGACGGTGGGTGAGCCGCCGTTGATTTTGGTCTGGGCATTGAACACGCCCAGGAAGCTTCCCGGTGTGGTCTGGCTGCCCAATTGGAACGCGGTGATTTTTGAATCGGTGATCAGCGAAGGATCAATCGGATAGACCATCACCAATTCGCCCCAGCAAGAATAGTAGCCCTGGGTGATGGGTGAGAAGTCATTGGTGCCGGTATTGCCACGAAGATTCACACCCGCCGCCGTGGGCCAGAGTCCGTTCAAGGAAACAACTTGCGCCCAGTTGGAGCCGCCGAGGGTCAACGACTTGGCGTCCGCGAAGGACAGATAACCGATGGATTGGTTGGTGGTGGCGATGCCATCCGCCAGGGCCGTGCGCACGTCACCGCCGCCGACGTAGCCTTGACCCCAGTTGCCATTGACGCTGTTCAAACCCGCCGGTCCGACGATGCCGTGCGGAAAGGAACCGGCCGCCACAATGACGTTGTCCGTGGGGGCGTACCAGAATTTGTTGGTGGCGTCCCAGATGTAAATGCCGACGCTGTCGTTGTAGGCGTAATTCGCCTGCGCCGTTTCCACGCGGCGGGTGCCGGAGTCTTTGGTGCGTTGCACCATATAGACCCAGTTGTTGGTGTCGGCAGACTTGTTGGACCAGGTGGACAACGGAAGCCGACCGTTCGGAATGCCATAGACCATCTGTTCCAGGCTGATGTTGGAAATCTTCGACAGAAGATTGCTGGAAACACACATGACAAACGGCTGCACCGCGACACTGTCCTCGGCGTAGTTGCCTGCCGCCGGGAACGGAGTGGAGGCACTGGACGCATCGGAGAAACCAATGGTCGGAGTGTTGGTGACATAGGCGTTGCAGTTTCCATTCGGCGTGCCGGAGGGAGCCGCAAATACGAGCGGAGTGCTTTGTTCAACGGTCTGGATGCCTTGAATGGAGCCAGTGAACAAGCCGTGAACCACGAGGGTGTTGCCGGAGATGTTGGTCAACTGGGTGATCGGCGCGCCGGTCATGACCCAAGACGCCGTGCTGGAACTGAAGCCGGAGCCAGCTCCGCCGTGCGCGGAATCACCGTAGTAAATGGTCGGGTTGCTGCCGACGAAGAGTTTGGTGGAGGCCACATAGGCGTTGGCGCGGAAGGCGGTCGAGCCGGTGAGGAAGACTTCGACGGTGGCGGCGTGGAGCGAGGCGGCATTGGCCAAGCCAAGCGCCAGAGTGAGGAGGAGTGTGTTTTTCATGTTAGTTGTTTTCGTTTTGGTGAATTGTTTTGGTTGATTGATTAATAAAGTGCGGTGGATTTTTATTGGCCTGTGATGGTGTAGAACATTTCGCTCGCGCTGCTGGTGTCGTTGACGGTGTGGACCAAATTATCGCCGCTGGTGAGAACGGAGATGGCCGGCCAGTTGATGCGGGGCGAAGTCAACCCGGCGCTGTTGGTGCCGCGCAGCGTGTAGGTGCCGCTGACGCCCGTGGTGTAGCCGATCGTGGTTGTGTCCCCGGCCCGGGAGATGGAGGTGATGGTCGGAACCGTCGGGGTCGCCGTCGGATACGCCACGTAGCTCATGACGCCGTTGGTGTTGAGCTCGAAGTAACCGAGGAATTTTCCGAGCGCGAATCCGCCGGTGGGCGTCAACTGATAGAAGTCGGAGCGCACCACATTTCCCGCCGTGGTGAAGTTGTTCAACGTGGTGTTTTCGGGAACGCCTTGGAACGTGGTGTAAAAGTTCGCCCCCGCTCCCGAGCCGAAGATCGCATCGCGGTAGCTGACGCCGTTCGGATAGTTGGGATTGCTCACGCTGTTGTCTTCCTCGACCACCGCCGTGACGGTGTTGGCCGGATCAAACGCCAGGTTGTCCTTCGCGCCGGCCGGAATGGTGGACATGCGGATGGCCGTATTGTGCTGGTTGGCGGAACTTTTGGACTGCCAGGGAGTCGTCTGAGTGTTCAACGAAGCCGCCAGGCGCGGCTTGGTGATGAACAGCGTGTCGTCCGCCTGCCAGGTGAACGCGGACCAACTCACCGCGTTCGTGCCCACCAACGCGAGCTGGTTGCCCGTGTATTGGCTGATCGTGATCCGCTGATTCGGCGCGGCGTTGGTGAACGTGGCGGTCGGCCCGGCATCCACCACCAGGTCATTCGCGCCTGGTTTGCGGAAGCAGATCAAAACGTCGCCGGTGGCGTAGCTGTTGAGATTGCCGGCCCGCATTTCGCCGGCGGCGAAACTGGCGAGCAGAAGCATCATTCCTGTTTTTTTGTTAATCATAGTTTGGTTAAGAGTTAAACGATTCAGGCACCAGCCTAGGCGGGGCGCGAACTTTCAACCTCCAGCTAACGGACAGACCAGCGCACAATTTCGCCGCGGGCTTTTGACCGGAATTTGCCTGCAAAAACCGCCCAAAACAAACGGCGCGGGAACCACTTCCAATAAAAAAAGCACCCTCGTTGCCTGATCGTAACTTTAGTAAAACAATGATTTCCTCAGTTTAGTTCCTGGGGCATCCCCCAGGAACACTCGCCGCATTCCCGCACAAAGAGCTGCGCGCGGACGGGTGCCGCCAGGGCGGACGGCCTTCACCGCACTCTTCGTAACCGGCGGTGAAGCGTCCGCGTTGGGTCAGTAAGATGGCCTCACAGGAAGGTTGATCCAGGGCGCAAAGGTCGCCGTGTTCATCAGTGAGCGCGGGGAAAAGCTGGCGTTGCGGCCTCGGAAGTTCGTGGTCAGGTCGCACATGACGTGCTGGCTCGTCCGCGCCGCCCCCTGTTCGATCACTCCATCAAAAACCCCAACGTTTTTTAGTTTTGAAAAAGCCTGCCGTCCTGTTTTTCGCTATTTTCGGTGGAGGCTCTTTAAGCAAACCAAGGTTCTTGTGGAAACGGTGCCTTGCTCCGGCCGCTCATCCCAGAATCCATGCCGCTTGTCCCCACTTTTGATGACATGCGCTTTCGCGCAGAGTTTGTATAGTTACTTCGTAATCACAACCAGCACTTGTCAACCAACAGGTGTAATTATTAGTAACACCCAAAAAAACAATCGGAAAAGATTATGAAAACAACCAGACTCAAAATCGCCCTACTTGCAGCCCTTGCTGCAATGGCCATGGTTCCATCCGCCAGTCGCGCAGCCAGCGACATTCTCATCGCGCCCTCAGGTGCTACGGCCAACTTTAGCACCGGCTCCGGAAACCAAACCAGTTCGAGCGGCACGGGCGGCGTCTGGCAAAACTGGTACGTCAATATCGGCGGAGCAACGGATGGTATCACGAATTACGACATCAGCTTTGATACCACCACCATTCCTCCAACCGGGGCCACCGCTGGTTCCATGTTGCAAAAGCAGGGTTGGAACGGTGCCTTTAGCGGCAGCGAAATCACCTTCGCATGTATTGATGGAAATTTCTGGGGCGGCGCGACGTTCGATGCCAGCCAGTACGCAACCGTGGAGATGGACTTCAAATATGACACAACTTCCACCATGACCCCGGCGACTTCTGGCAACGTGGAAATCCACGTGGACAACCATCTGAGCGGTGGTGGTTCTGATGGCATCAGTCTGACCAACCTTGCCAATAACGGGGTGACGGCCGGACTATTTGACGGCGCTTGGCACCATGTTTCCGTCCCGATTCCCTCATCCATTGCCCCAGCGGCACAATGCAAAGGACCGGGCTTCAAGATATTCCATAACAGTGCCGTTTCCGGGACTTTTAACTATTGGATCGCTAACATCAAGTTGGCAGCCCGGGTGGCGGCCATACCAGCTCCAACTATTAGTCTGGATAAGGCGAAACCAGGTTTGAGAATGTTTGCGGATGTCACCCCCAACTACAACCGCCAGGATCTCCGCACCGACACCTCGGCACCTGGCAGCAAAAACATTGATTGGATTGGCCATCCCGGTGCCACCTATTCTTGGACCGTCGTAGATTTCCCGGGCGCAGGCACACCCAACTTCCAGATCGCCCTGGCCCTCACCCCCGATGCGCCGCAATCCATGACCTATGCCGACCCGGATTGGTCAGCGACGAACGTCCTCTGGTTGCAGATTCAAGGCAATAATGACGGCAGCGTCCGTTCTTCGCTTGCGTGGAAGACCAATCAACAGGCAGGCAACAGTCAGTATTATTCTGCGAGTCTAGGGCAGTTATATCAAAACTTTAACACCCCCACCGCCATCGGCACCTGGTCATTGTCCTTCCCAAACAATACCAGCGTAACCCTTACGGCACCTGGCGGCCTCAGCACAAATGTGGCGCTCCCGGCGGCCATGTTTTTGGTTCCTTACACTGATATCAGTTGCGCCCTCATGTCGGGCATGAACAACAATGATTCGCTCGTGGGTAAATCTGCCACGATCAGCTCATTCAACATCACCGGTGTGGCCAATCCGGTTAGCGAGAATCTGACCGACGGCGGGTTGAGCACTCCGTTCCTCACGCTGCAATCCCAGAATTACGGTGGCAATCCCACTCCGGTCAACCAGACCTTCGTGCAGGGCAGTGATGCCTACTGGCTACACTGGACCTTGCCGGATAACAACTACTTCTTGGTTGAGAAGCCCAACCTTACCACGATTCCATACTGGCTTGATTATGCTCCCGGCACTTCATTCCAGAACGGCGCAGGCAAGTGGGTCTTGGTTTCTTCGGCCAATCTGCCCAACCCAAGCTCCGCCTACTTCGCCATGCAACAGCGGACCAACTCGCAAATGCAGGTGTTGTTGCCTTGGGAAACACCGGCGCCAAACACTCCGACCGGCAAAACCGGAACTCAACCCGCCGGCTCAGTCAGCTTGTCTGGAAATTCGACGGTGGACGTGACCATTCGCGCGGTGGACGCCAACTGGAATCTGATACCTTCGTCTGACAGTGTCGGCATTGCCAGCAACGATCCGAACAGCAACGTGCCAACTGCCATCCCCTTGGTCGGCGGCGTAGCCACTTTTTCGGGCATTAACGTCCTCGGCTTCGGCTCGACCGGAACGTTTACCATCAGCGTCACCAACTTGAACAAAGCGTACCTCCCCGTTGGCACCAGTTCGCCAGTGATCGTGGTTCCCTGAGATGCTGAACTGATCAGCTCATAACCAATTCACGGGCACCAACTCCGGTTGGTGCCCTTTTATTTGCTGACCTCGCTAGATTGGAAATGGACAAATTCATGTTATACCATTTCCTAATAACAATCGGTATAAATAGTTGGGCTTGGTGCAGGCTTGGGCATGGCTAGAATACGCATGAAACTAACGGTGAGCGCGGCGGCGGCCGCACAACTCAAACAACAAATCCGCGCCGCCACGGATCCGCGCGACAAAGAACGGCTGCAAGTGGTGCTGTGGGCGACCGGCGGGCAACATTCGCTGGCGCAACTGGCGCAACTGGCGGGCCCGCGCCCGTTCCACCATTCAAATCTGGCTGGAGGACTCCACGGACGGCGGCGTGGTGCAGCTCTTGGAGCGGATCGCACCCGCGGGCAAGGCCAGTCTTGTGGCCAGTGCCAAGGTGCAAGCCGAGTTGCAAGCCGGACTCCAAGCGGGGCAGTGGCGTACGGCCGGGCAAGTCGCCGCCTGGCTCCAGGCCCAGCACGGAATCAAACGGGCGGCCAAGTCCATGTATTACTGGTTGGGAAAAGTGGGCGGCGCGCGCCGGGTTCCGCGTCCCTGCCACGTCAAACAGGATCCGGCCGCCCTGGCGGCGTTCCGCGCCGAGCTGGAGCAAAACCTCGAAAAACTTAACCTGCCCAAAGATCGGGCGGTGAAGATTTGTGGGATCAAGTGCAGGATGTCACCTGCAACCGGCACTTCCAGAGCCTCGACGAACTGGAGACGGCGCTCACCGCCGCGTTGCGTCCGTTTCGGGAAACGCCCGCCCGCCCCTTGGCCCTCATTCACCACTGGCTCCACGCCCAAGCAAACGCTACGCCCTGAAACATATTACCGATTATTAATGGGAAATGGTATAAATTCTTCCCGTGACCGCCATGCTAAAAAAAATTTCCAGCTTCATTGTGCCGATGTTTTTTGCCGGAATCCTCTCGGCGCAAAATCTCGTCACGAATCCAGGCTTTGAAACGGGCAACACGACCGGCTGGTTCGCCTTCGGTTCGCCGATGATTGGCGTGGTTGCGTCGCCGGTTCACTCGGGAAATTTTGCCGCGCAGGTTTCCAACCGCACGCAGACTTACATGGGCATCGCGCAAACTTTCGCCGGCGGGCTGCAAACGAATGTCGCCTACTCCGTGTCCGTCTGGGTGCAGCTCGTCAGCGGTTCGAGCCAGACCATGCAGGTGACGATGCAAAAGGTGGACGACGGCGGCACGAGCTACGCCGTCATCGCCAGCGGCAGCGTTTCGGCGGGCGCGTGGACGCAGCTTGCGGGGAGCTACACGCTCAATCTCACCGGCACACTCACCAACCTCGTGCTCTACGTCGAGATGCCAAGCAGCGCGACGGTGGCGTATTATATTGACGATGTTTCCATCACACCACCCGCCGCCGTCGTGACCAACGCCGCCTGCACACTGAACTGGACAAATCTTTTCCAGCGCATGGACGGCTTTGGTGCATCTTCCGCGTGGCGCGGTTCGCTCACCACGGCGCAGGCCGATATGTTTTTTTCCACGAACACCGGCATCGGCTTGTCCTTTCTCCGCACCCGCATCGCGACGGACGGTTCGACGGTTGAAAGCTCCATCATGCAGCAGGCCGTCGCACGCGGCGCGCGCGTGTGGAGCGCGCCGTGGTCGCCGCCGGCCTCAATCAAGTCCGCCAATTTCAACGGCGTGGTCAGCATCAACGGCGGCAAACTCATCGGCAACGCGGCGAACTACCAGCTTTACGCAAACCAGCTCGCGGGCTACGCGGCCAACGTGAAAAATAATTACGGCGTGAACCTCTACGCTGTCTCCGTCCAAAACGAGCCGGACTACGAGACGACCAACTACGAATCCTGCACCTGGACCGCGCAGCAGTTTCACGATTTCATCCCGTATCTCTCCGGCGCGCTCGCCGCCAGCAACGCCGCCTCCGTGAAAATTGTTTTTCCCGAAAGCATGAGCTGGTCGCAGAACACCGCGCTGCAATCCATCGCGATGAACGATGCCGCCGTTGCGCCACTCGTCGGCATCGTCGCCAACCACAATTATGACGGCGGCGTGGCCGCGATCACGAACTGGAACAAGCCGCTGTGGGAGACGGAAGTTGCCACGTTCGACGCCTACGACGGCAGCATCACCAACGCGGTTTATTGGGCTGGGCGAATTCATAATTTTCTCACCGTCGCGCAGGTCAGCGCGTGGCATTTCTGGTGGCTCATCTCTGCGAACAACGACAACGAGGGCCTCACCGACACGTCCGGCAATCCCGCCAAGCGGATGTATGCACTCGGAAATTTCAGCCGCTTCGTGCGCCCGAATTTTTACCGCGTCGGCCTCGCGACGAATTCCGGCGCGGTGCAGATCAGCGGCTGGCGCGACGTGACCAACAGCACATTTGCCATTGTCGCCATCAATTCCAATTCACTCGTCGTCACGCAGGCGTTCACGCTCGCGAATCTTTCCGGCAGCATCACGAACGTCACGCCGTGGCTCACCACCGCCGCACTGTCGTTGTCCGCCCAGCCCGCCATCGGCGTCACCAACGGCATTTTCAGCTACGCGCTGCCGGCGTTGAGCATCGCGACATTCGTCGGCGTGATGACGCCCAGCAACACGCCGCCCGTCTTCGGCGCCGCCAGTAATCCGACGGTCAACTGCGGCCTCACGCTGCTCGTCACCAACACCGCGACGGACACCGACGCGCCGCCGCAAACCTTGACCTACGCGCTGCTGGCCGCGCCCGCCAGTGCGACGCTGAATTCTGCAAGTGGAATTTTCTCCTGGCGTCCGCCTCTGGCCGACGCGAACACGACGAACGCCGTGATGCTGAAAGTGACGGACAACGGTATCCCGCCGTTGAGCGCGACGAATAATTTCAACGTGATTGTCCCGCCGCTAGGAAAACCGGGCTTCAGTTCCGGCGCGCTGGTAAACGGAAAGATTTCCCTTGTCGTCACCGGCGCGTTCGGGCCGGACTACACGCTGCTCATATCAAGCAACCTGCTGAACTGGCAGCCGCTGTTCACTTCCAATTCGCCCGCGCCGCCGGTGAATTTCAGCGACACAAACCTTTCCCAGCCCGCGCGCTTTTACCGGGTGCAACTTGGGCCGTGAGTTCCAAGAAAGGTTGATGTTCGTTTTGTGCATTTTTGCCGAGCGATTGGTTCACCAGATGATCAAGGCCAGTTGCTATTGACTAACGCCAATGAAGGCTGCTGAAAACATTACCTCGCCGACTAATCTCCGCCTTTTAACGTCCACATGCCTTTCGGGAGAAGCAGCGTACCCGATCCGACCGTTTGTTCCATGGTCAGGGTTTCCACATGGTTGTCGTGAAAGAGGTAGTTGAATCGTTTGCCGTGAAGTTTGTAGGTGGACTGTCCCTGATTATGGTTGCCATCTGAACTGGATGGATCTTGTGGTGTCGCGAGGGAATCGTACTGATAGAGACAGCCATTGGCGTTGCCCATGGAGCAATACGGTCCGTTGCAAACCGCCGTCCACTCATCACCGACGATTTGCTGGCCGTGGGGTTCTTCCGCATACAAAATCGTCCCGGAAGAGTCTGCCACAACCATGGTTTTGTAACTGGGCGCGTCCCAGTCGGCCTTGGGAAGGCCGGTCCAATAGACTCCCACCCCGTGATCCTGCGGCGGCAGCTTGTAAGCACCGTTGTAAACTGGAATTTGATATTCACTTTGCCAGGCCGGACCAACCCCGTTCATGGCGTACGATCTGAGCGCGAAATCGGCCAAGGTCACCCAGTTGGCCTTTTGCTGTTTATCGGCGGGACAGGTCAAAATTTTCGGGGCCATGCCAACCGTCAAAGCACCGGATTGCAGATCAAGGTCGGAAACTTTGCTCCCGACATAGCGGTTGATATAACTGTCCCACGACAAAGTGCCGCCCGTGAATTTCAAGCAGGCGGGCGGAAACATCTCGCCATGATCGCCCGTAAAAAGCTGCGTGCCCAAACCAATCTGCTTCATGTTATTCACACATTGGATGCGCAAGGCTTTGGCTTTGGCGCTCGCCAGCGCCGGCAGCAGCATGGCCGCAAGTATGGCGATAATGGCAATCACCACCAGCAGTTCAATCAGAGTGAAAGCCCGCCGAATGGAAACCCATTGCGTGAAAACATCGAACTGCATGGGTTGGGTTTTTGCTTTCATAGGGATGGCTTCAACGATTCACCAGGATCACGGTGGATTTGGCTATGGCATATTTTTTTCCCGGTGGAGGCGGCGGCACCGTCAAGTTGGCAGAAGTGACAAATTCCTCAAAGTTGTTCGGCAAGCGCCGATGGCCGACAATCCAACCGCGCAACGAGCGCGACAACGCCGCCAAATCCGCCGCTGAGGCCGGGTCGGCTGGATTGAGGGTGACCACTGGCGGTGGCGCACTGGCAGATTTCGGCGAACTTTCCGCAGCGACGGCGGTGGCGGGGTTTGGCACTGGAACTTCCGTTTGTGCCGTCGTCTGATGTTTTCCACATCCCGCCAACACCAGAGCGGCCGACAACCAGCAAAGCATCTTAGGTTTCATATCAATAAAGTTACTTCAGGCGCAGCCAAGTGATCACCCAAATATCCTACGCCCCCCGCAGCTTTCAGCACGTCATCAAAAAGCAGGACAATCCTCTTACGGTTCAACCCGTTGGTAGCTCACGAACGCCACGCTCCGGCTGTCCGGCGACCACGACGGCACGTTGATCGTCCCCTGCCCGCCAAACAATTTCGCCAGCTCCCGAATTTCGCCCCCACCCGCCGGCATCAAGCGCAGCCGCACATCCTGGTTCGCGGGATGACCCGTCACATCTTTCTCAAACGTCACGAACACCAGCCACCGCCCATCCGGCGACGGATGCGCAAACCAGTTGTTGTAATCGTCCTTTGTGAGTTGCGCCTGCTCCGTGCCGTCGGCCTTCATCCGCCAGATTTGCATCAACCCACTGCGCACTGAGTTGAAGTAAATGTATTTTCCGTCGGGCGAATAATCTGGGCCGTCATCCAATCCAAGCGCAACGGTCAACCGCTTTTCTTCGCCGCCGGCAGCAGGCACCGTGTAAACGTCGAACTCGCCATTTCGCTCCGCGCAATATGCCAGCGTCTGTCCATCCGCCGACCAACCGTGCCAGTACGACGGCGCGTTGGAAGTAATCAGCCGCGCGGTGCCGCCGGTGATGGGCAATAGGTAAATGCGCGACTTGCCGTCCTGCGTCTGATCGCTGATGGCGAGTTGGGTGCCATCGGGCGAAATGCCGTGGTCATTGTTGCACCGCGTTGCCAGGCCCGTGTTCAAAACTTCCGGCTTTCCACCTTCCACCGGCAGCTTGTAAATCCGGCCATCTTGATTGAACAAAAAATATTTTCCGTCGCGCGACCAATTCGGCGCCTCAATGTGATCGCGGGTGTGATAAACGATTCGGCGATCGCCGGACGCGATCAGCACGACTTCCAGCGTGCTTTGGACTTTCATTTGCGCGCGGTTCGTCGGCATGGGACTCACCAATTCAGGCCGGAGTTCCACGTTGGAAAATTCCGCCTGTTCGATGGCCGCATTGTCATGCGCGCATACGCCCAAGCCCACATAAAACGGTTCCGTGAACTGAATGCGAAACGAACCGCCCGTCGGTTCGAGCACGCCGCCCGCGTCGCCCGCCGACAGGCTCACGTAATCGCCGCGTTTTTCGATCCGCACGCGGCCTGGCTGGAAAATCCTGGCCTGCACCTCCCGCGTCGGCCCGCCGGGCGTCTCGCGATATTGAATCGAGGTCAAGCCGTTGCCATGCACCACCGCATCCACGTAAGCCGAATCCGCCGCCAGCGACTGACGAATCACCAGCCCGGCCTTGCGATTCGCGTTGCCGTTGGTGCCGACCAGCCGGATGTCCGCCGCCAGCAAAAGATCGCCCGTGGCTAGCTTCCAAACATAGTGAAAGGCGTCGTTGGTGAACCACATGTTCTCGCCGCCGCCTGCGATCCGATAGCTTCCTCGCGCCGCATCGAATTGCGCCAACCCCGGTTTGCCCACGCTGCCAATGTCCCCGTGCGCGGAAAAAATTCCCAGTTCGGAAGTCTGACTGAACATGCTGGCCTGGCTCGCCAGTAAAATTCCCGCGAGGCCCGCGCCCAGTTTGCCGAAGATTGAATTCATAATTTGGTTGCGCGCGTTCACCACTTCACCGTCTTCAAATAAAGCAGGCTTTGCGGAATTTGTTTTTCCACATCCGGGGATTCGTCTTCGATGAAGTGCCCTTGCACGCCCGCCTTGTCAGCAGCGCGCAGAATTGGCGCGTAATCAATTTTCCCCTGGCCCAGCGGCACCTTGTCCAGCGAGCCAGGCACATCCTGGGCAAATTGCGCGCGCAGGCTGTAAAGTTGCAGCCCGACGGGGTTGCGCGTGTCAGGGTGGGAATCGGCGGACTCAGCCTGAACCCCGGATGCGAGCGTCAAGGCAAGGCA
>JANYDP010000330.1 GCA_025363535.1 Verrucomicrobiota bacterium
CGTTCTATCCACTTCTCCTTATCCACCTGTTAGGCCACATTACACGCTTATGACAAACTACTGGATAGTTGGAGCAATGTGGGGCGGTCACGATGACCAGTCCGATAAGTTCATTCTATGCCTATCCGTTTGCTTGACAAACATGATGAAAATTCAACGCAGAGGCGCAGAGAAATGTTTGCTCCGCGCAACTCCGCGTTCTCTGCGCCTCTGCGTTTTTCTTAATTGGCAACCAAACGGATAGGCACGGGTTATCGTATTTACTTCAAACTTTGACTCAGAAGTCAGGAATATAAAAAACGTTCCTCGGATCAGATGGTTACAGGTTCAACTCCTGTCGGATGCACCATTTCAAAAACCGCCGCCTATTTTAACAACGCACCGTGCTGTTTCAGCCACCGCTCGGCGGTTTCGTAATCAGGGCAAACCCGTTCCACTTCCGCCCAGAACCGCGCCGAGTGATTCATCTGCCGCCGGTGCATCAGCTCGTGCAGGATGATGTAATCGCCAACCCACGGCGGTGTCTGGATCAAACGCCAGTTCAGGGAAATCGTGCCGCGCCGCGAACACGATCCCCAACGCGAACGCTGGTCGCGAACCGTGACGCGCGACACGGTCACCTGCTGCGCCGCCGCGAATTCCAAAACCCTCGGCGGCAATTCCCGGGCCGCCAGCGTGCGCAGATGTTGCACCACGGCGGGCCGCAGATCGCTTTCGACATGTGGCACCGCAATGGTTTCGTCGCCACACCGGACGATGTTTTCCTCGCCATTCAACCCCGCCGCCAGCGTCACCAATTCGCCGCGAAAAAAAATCTCGGTGCCGGGCTGCCACTGCCGCGATATGGCGGGCTGCGCGGCGAGCCGGTCCAATTGCCGCCCCAGCCATTCCGTGTGACGTTCTGCAAAACGTCGTCCTTCAGCGAGTGAACCGCGCCGGGGAATAGTCAGGCGCACCGAACCGTCCGGCTGCAAGCGCAGCAAGTACCGCCGCGCGCGGGCATGACGGATGACCGTCAATGGCAGCCGACGCCCTCGCACCTCCAGGAAATGTTCCACCGGATCGGGCGGGGTTGGCTTGAACAGAAAATCGAACAACACGCGACAAGTAAAAGAACCGGCGTCCGTTTTGCAACCCATTCTCCGATGAGTTTTTATCTGACGAAACGGCGGCGTTTGGTAACAATCCTCCGCATGTTCGCGTCTTTGTCATCCATGAAACTGTTTCGCCTGCTCGCGCTGGCCTGGTTGATCGTCGCGCCCGCGCCTGGCGCGTTTGCCGCCACCAACGCCGTTGAAATCCTCCGCGCCGACTGGCTCGACGCCAACCGCAACCGCACGGTGCCGGTGAAAATCTATTACCCCGCCACCGACAGCGGCCCGTTGCCGGTCATCATTTTCTCCCACGGACTCGGCGGTTCGCGCGAAGGGTACGAGTACCTTGGCCGCCATTGGGCCGCGCATGGCTACGTTTCCGTCCATCTGCAGCATCTCGGCAGCGACGCCGCCGTGTGGCAGGACAAGCCGGCGACTGAACTGAAAGCCAGCCTGCGCCAGTCCGCCGCCAATCTCGACAACGCCGCCAACCGCCCGGCCGACGTGAGCTTCGCGATTGACCGGTTGGAAAAACTGAACCAGGAAAAGTCTCCGCTGAAGAACCGGCTCGACCTCGCGCGCCTCGGCGTGGCGGGACATTCCTTCGGCGCGTTCACCACGCTGGCAGTCGCCGGCCAGGTTTTTGTCACGCCGGGCGACAAGGAAATTTCTTTCGGCGACCCGCGTGTGAAGGCGGCGGTAGCGATGAGCGCGCCGGTGCCCGCCCGCAAGAGCACATTGGATCGCGCGTTCGCCAAAATAAAAATTCCCATCCTGCACATGACCGGCACGGAGGATTCCAGCCCCATCGGCGAAACGCGTCCCGAGGAACGGCGCGTGCCGTTCGACCACATCCACGGCGCGGAACAATATCTCCTGACGTTCAACGGCGGCGATCACATGATCTTTGGCGGCGTGTCCGGCAAGCTGCCGCCGGAAAAGCAGAAACGGTTCAAGGAATTGATCTGCGAAAGTTCCACCGCTTTTTGGGACGCTTATCTCAAGGGCGAAGCGACGGGCAAAGTCCGGCTGACGAACGATTTCAAAACTGTGCTGGCCACCAATGGCACGTTTGAAGTCAAGTGGGACAAGTGAACAGCCATCGGCTTTTTGAGACACGAATTACATGGATTAGATCGGGGAATTCGGATTGCAGTTTTCGATTCATGCTAATCCGTGCAATCCGTGCCAAAACCTTTTCGTGTTTTTTGTCGCTGGCCTTCAAAATTATTTTCCGTTCGCCGGACTTCGTGCTTTAATCCGTCCGCAATGTTTTCATCGGCAATCAAATCGGTTCATTTCACGGGCATCTGCGGCACCGCGATGGCTTCGGCCGCCGCCGCCATGCAGGACAAGGGGTATGCTGTCACTGGCTCGGATCAAAGCGTTTATCCGCCGATGTCCACCTTCCTCGCCTCCAAAAAAATCGAGGTCATCAATGGTTACGCGGAAAAAAATCTCGCGCACCAGCCCGACCTCGTCGTGATCGGCAACGCTATTTCGCGCGGCAACCCGGAGGCGGAATACGTGCTGGATCACAAACTGCGTTACTGCTCGCTGCCGGAACTGTTGCGCGAGTTTTTCATTCGCGGCAAACGTTCCATCGTGGTCGCCGGCACGCACGGCAAAACCACCACCACCTCGCTGCTGACGTGGGTGTTCGAGCACAACGGTTTGAACCCGAGCTATCTCATCGGCGGCATCCCGACGAACCTTTCGCAGGGCGCGCGGTTCACGGACAGCGAATGGTTCATCATCGAGGGCGACGAATACGACACCGCGTTCTTCGACAAGCGCAGCAAGTTCATTCATTACCAGCCGGAGGTCGCCATCATCAACAACCTGGAGTTTGATCACGCGGACATTTTTGAAAATCTCGTCGCCGTCAAAAAAACGTTCTCGCACTTCATCCGTCTCGTCCCGCGCAACGGCCTGCTGCTCGGCAACGGCGACGACCACAACCTCGCGCCCTTGCTCAACGTGACGCATTGTCCGGTGAAACGGTTCGGCCTCGGCGGTGATCACGCGGTCTATGCGTTCAACATCTGCTACGGGCCGACGGCCACGACGTTTGAAATTCCGAGTTTCAAATTTCATCTCAACTTGGTCGGCGAATTTAACGTGCGGAACGCGCTCGCGGTCATCGGCGCGGCCAAGCATTGCGGGCTGTCGAACAAGCAGATCCAGTCCGCGTTCGACACG
>JANYDP010000347.1 GCA_025363535.1 Verrucomicrobiota bacterium
GGGGAGAAGGTGGCGAAGCCGGATGAGGTGTGCCGAATGAGGTGCTTCGTCGAATTTCTTTCAACGCAAAGTCGCAGAGGCGCAAAGGTTCAACCGCTGATTGACGCTGATGCGCGCTGATTCAAAGGGCTGAAAGCCCGATAGATGATAGCCCAGGGCAACGACCTAGGTTAATCATCAAAAAAATTCCAAGCCCTGAAAGGGCGGCAGAAAATTTCGGCGCGTAACAAGAGCGCAGATTCCAAACGAAGCCGATTGAATCGAGCAATTAACCAACGATTTGTTCCAACCGATTTACAAGCGAGTTCAATTCAGATTTCTTCATCGAAAAGACTTCCGTTTGGTATGCGGCGTCGAGTTTCAGTTCTCTGATCGCGCTAGCCTTGCCACCGTCAGTGATGAAGATGTCTGCGTAGGGAAGTGCGGAAGCAGCCCGAGTGATGTCATACTGGTCACCCGGTTCAATTTTCTCTCTCCGAAAGAACTGCATGGCTTCAAGCTCTGATTTGATTTTCAAAGTGGGAACAAAATTGAGACCTTCCACCCGCAACAACTGGCAAAGTTTCCGTCCCTCGTCGAGCGTCAGCCGGTATGTAACAATCAGTTCATACACGACCTTGGACGCCCAATTTAGCACCTTGTCGTTGTCCTCCTCTGCTCGCACAATCACGCGGCCAGTCTTGAGCATGTCCAAAACTTCGGCCAAAAGTTCCTTCACTCGCTCGCCAGTTCTGCGCTTGATGAAGAGGCGAAGCAAGTTGGTGTCAGCCTTGCGACCGTTGCGGGTAAAGGCGTTTAGTTCGTTCACACCCTGCATCACCCAAGCATTGTTCTCATCCAAGCCAGCTTTCACTTCTCTCAATTTTGCCAGCGTTCCAGGATATGTGATGGGGCGCAGAAGTCGTTTCTCTAAAAATTGCGAACGCGAAATTGGGCGACTACGCAGTTTAGCAATGACCTGCCGGGTAGGCCTCGGCAAAAACTTCAAACGCAGCACCGCGCTCTGTTTCTGGCAAGTTGGAAATGCGCTGCTCCAATTCGATGAAGTAGGACAATCCAGAGAACAGCCGTTGCTGAACGCAACGGCCAGCTTTGGAATGTCGGGCATTTGCCATGACGTGAGATTACCAATTTCAATCCGGGAGGGAAAGATTCTGTCGCCCTTACAGGGCTTTGAAATATTGGTGGGACGCAAGCCGCGCGCGCCGGATCAGATCCGGTCGGTGCTGGCCGCCACTGCCGACGGATACAGTCACCCAATTGCAAAAACTTGGAACTTGGAACTCGCCCCGGTTTGCGTGATTCTAACCGGAACATGTTTCGCCCCTGCATTGATCTCCATGATGGTTGCGTGAAACAAATCGTGGGCGGCTCGCTCAACGATTCGCCCGGCCAGTTGCGCACAAATTTTGTTTCCAACCACTCGGCAGCGTGGTTCGCCGAGGTGTATCGCCGGGACCAACTCACCGGCGGCCATGTGATCATGCTTGGCCCTGGCAACGAGTCCGCCGCGCGCGACGCGTTGTCGGCGTATCCCGGCGGAATGCAGATCGGCGGCGGCATCACGGCCGACAATGCCCGCGACTGGCTCGCTGCCGGAGCTTCCCACGTCATCCTCACCTCCTGGGTGTTTCGCGACGGCCGGCTCGACGAGGAACGCTTGCGCCAGCTCGTGAAACAAATCGGCCGGGAAAAACTCGTACTTGATCTGAGCTGCCGGAAGCGCGAAGGAACATATTTTGTCGTGACGGATCGCTGGCAAAAATTCACCGACCTGATAGTCAGTCGCGAAACCTTGGCGAGGCTCGCGGCGCATTGCGCGGAGTTTTTGATTCACGCCGTGGATGTGGAAGGACTGTGCCGGGGCATTGATGCCGGACTGGTGAGCGATCTAGGCCAATGGTCCACGCTGCCGACGACGTATGCTGGCGGCGCGAATTCGCTTGCCGATCTCGAGACGGTGACGCGGCTGGGGCAAGGGAAGATTGACCTGACCATCGGGTCGGCGCTGGATATTTTCGGCGGCACGGGCGTGCGCTACGCGGATGTGGTGGCGTTCAATCACAAACACCTGGCCGCCGCCAAACCATGAATCCGCGTCGCTGGCTGCAGGAACATTCGTTGAAGTTGCTGGCCATCCGCGATACGCCGGCGGCAATCGCCGGCGGCGTGGCCATCGGAATATTTGTCGGCTTCACGCCGCTGTTTGGTTTCAAGACCCTGCTGGCCATTTTTTTCGCCTGGCTGACGCGGAGCAATCTGATCGCGGCCATCCTGGCCACCACGCTGCATGATCTGCTGTTTCCGGTGCTGCCCGTGATTTACCTGTGGGAATATAAAATCGGCTTCCTGCTGATGAACCATCGCTGGCCGGAGGGGTTGTCGCGGGTGCATCTTCACTGGAGCGAATGGCGGAACTGGCGGCTGTTCGTCAAAGTGATCGTGCCGACACTGATCGGCTCGGTGATCTGCGGCCTGCCGCTCGCGGGCATTTCCTTTTTTGTCATGCGGGGCATCATGATCCGGCATCAGCACAAAAAGAATCTGCCCAGGCCGGGTGGCGCAGACCCGACGGTGGCGAAGGATTGAAAATAAAAAACACCGGTGGAATTTTTCCAGCCGGTGTTTTTTCGTTTGAGATGGCAGCCTCAGCTCGACAGCGCGCCTTCAGTGGCGGCCTTTTGCGTGAAGACCAGTTTGTCATTCTCGCTCGTGACGGTGATCGGCTCGCCTTCATGCAGGTTGCCGCGCAGGATTTCCTCGGCCAGGGGGTCTTCGAGGTAGCGTTCCACCGAGCGGCGCATCGGGCG
>JANYDP010000363.1 GCA_025363535.1 Verrucomicrobiota bacterium
TTATTTTAACTTCCGCAACACTGACCACCAACAGCTCATTCAAGTATTTGAGAAGCGAACTTGGCCTTGGTGAACAATTCACCGAACTTATGTTGCCATCACATTTTTCCTATCCAGACCAAGTAAAAATCATTGTGGTGGAAGACATGCCAAACCCGAACACGCAAGAATTCCAAACCGCCACCGCCGAAGCGCGGACGAACATTCAAAAGGCCGCCTTCCTGGAATTCAAGCTGGTGCATGAAGACAACAAGAACCTCCTTGATCAGGGCATCACCCCGCCGGGCTACGAACTTCTAAGCAAAGCCACCACGCTCAAGAACGGCAAGCAGCAGGTCGAGAAATATCTCGTCAAGAAGAAATCCGAAATGATCGGCGGCATTCAGCGCGCCATGGTTACCCGCGACAACATCGGTCGGCCCGAAATCGCCTTCACCCTCGAATCGGCCGCCGCCCAGAAGTTTGGCCAGATCACCAGCGGTAATGTCGGACGCCTTCTGGCGATTGTCCTCGACGGCGAATTGCAGACCGCTCCACGCATCAACTCCGCCATCGAAGCCGGCAACGGCGTCATCGAAGGTGATTACAGCGAGCAGGAAGCCTTCAACCTCGCGAACGTTTTGGAAAACCCGCTCAAGACGCCGGTACACATCATCGAAACCAGCGCCGTTGATCCAACGCTCGGCAAAGATTCCATCAGCAGCGGCATTAAGGCTTCCATCTATGGCATCATTGCCGTCGCCGCGTTCATGGCGGTTTATTATTTTCTCGCCGGACTTGTCGCGAACGTCGCGCTCGTCCTCAACGTCATCATCCTGCTCGGCGTCATGTGCTCCTTCGGCACCACGCTCACGCTGCCGGGTATCGCCGGCGTCGTCCTTACCATCGGCATGGCGGTGGACGCCAACGTCCTGATCTTCGAGCGCATCCGCGAAGAATCCGCGAAAGGCAAATCGCTGAAAGGCGCGTTGCAGGCCGGTTACGACCGCGCGTTCGGCACGATCTTCGACTCGCACGTCACGACCTTGATCTCGTCCATCATCCTGATTTTCATGGGCACCGGTTCCATCAAAGGCTTTGGCGTGACGCTCACTATCGGTGTGGCGGCCAGCTTGTTCACCGCGCTCGTCGTGACCCGGCTCATTTTTGATTTCCTGATTCACAAGGACATCGTCAAATCCGTGCCGATGCTGCACCTCATCCCGGCGACGTTGAAACTGAATTTCATGAAACTCGCCGTGCCCGCATTCGTCGCGTCCTGGTTGATCATCGTCATCGGCCTGAGCTACGGCATTTTTGTGCGCGGCCACAACGTCTTCGGCGTCGAATTCGTCGGCGGCGAAACCGTCACCCTGAGCTTCGATCAAGGACACAAGATCGAGGTGGACAAGCTCCGCGAAGCCGCGACCAAAGCCAGTGCAGGCGAAGTCGTCGTCGGCTATCAGCGCGACATTTCCAGCGGCACCGACAACCTGCGCATCACCACGCGGCTCCAAGAAAAATCTAGCAGCCAGGTCGCCAACGTCAGCGCCAAAGTTGTCGCGGATTTGAAGCAGGAATTTCCGGCAGCGAATTTCAACGTGCTGAGCACGGCCAGCGTCGGGCCGACCGTCGGCCAGGAAATCCAGGAGACCGCCATCATCGCCTCCCTGCTGGCGCTGTTCGGCATACTCGTCTATGTCGCCTTCCGTTATGAATTCTCCTTCGCCGTCGGCGCGGTGGTCGCGATCATCCACGACGTGCTGATGACCTTGGGCATTTACTTCCTCTCCGGTCGTGAACTCAACGCCACCACGGTCGCGGCAGTCCTAACCATCATCGGTTTCTCCATCAACGACACCATCGTGATCTTCGACCGCATCCGCGAAGATTTGAAAATGGGCGTACGCGGCACCTTCCGCGAAGTAATCAACCAGGCGCTCAACCAGACCCTGAGCCGCACGCTGATCACCAGCGGCACCGTGTTCATCGCCACGTCGTCGCTGTATATTTTCGGCGGCGGCGTCATCAATGACTTCGCGTTCACCTTCCTCATCGGCATTCTCACCGGCACCTATTCATCCATCTACATCGCCAGCGCGCTGGTGTTGTGGTGGCATAAAGGCCAGCGGCCGAGCCTCGCCTCCACGGCGGTTGCTGCCGAGCAGGCGGCTGGCGAAAAAGCCGCCGTCTGATCCCCCGCCATGCTTGCGTTGATTGAAATCACCCACTGGCACTGGGTGGGTTTCATTCTGTGCGTGCTGGTTTTTCTGGCGCTGGACCTGGGCGTTTTCCATCGTCGCGCGCACGTCGTCAAATTCAAGGAAGCGCTCGCGTGGTCCGCCTTGTGGATGACGCTGTCCTTCGCCTTCGCGGGGCTGCTCTCACTGATACGCGGCCGCGAGGAGGCCGTCGAATTCGTGACCGGCTACATCATCGAGTTGTCGCTCTCGATGGACAACGTCTTCGTTATCGCGCTCCTGTTCACGTTCTTCCGCGTGCCGGCCCAATTCCAGCATCGCGTGTTGTTCTGGGGCATCCTCGGCGCGCTGCTGATGCGCGGGGTGCTGATCGCCGCCGGGGCGGAACTGGTGCAGCACTTCCAATGGACGCTTTATGTTTTCGGCGCATTCCTCGTCTTCACCGGGATCAAAAATGCTGCTGGCCAAAGATGAAGGCGTGGATCCGGAAAAAAATCCCATCGTCCGCTGCGCGCGGAAATTATTTCCCGTCACCGCCGAAATGCACGGCCAGAAATTCAGCGTCCAACTCGATGGCCGCCGGATGCTGACGCCACTGGCCCTCGTGCTGGTCGTGGTCGAAACGACCGACCTGGTGTTCGCGCTCGATTCCATCCCCGCCATTTTCGCCGTGACGACCAAGCCGTTCATTGTTTTCACCTCGAACGTCTTTGCCATCCTCGGCCTGCGCTCGCTTTACTTCGTGCTCGCGGGAGCGATTGAATATTTCCGCTACCTGAAAGTCGGGCTGTCGCTCGTGCTGGTTTTTGTCGGTGTTAAAATGCTGCTGGCTCCGCACAGCGATTCGCACCAGTGGTTCCAGGTGGAAATCCCCACCGGGCTTTCGCTGCTGGTCGTGGGCGCAATCATTCTGATTTCCATCGCGCTGTCCTTTGCCGCCGCGGAGCGCGATCAGAAGCGCACCCAGTGATTTCTGATTTTAATCTGCGCGCATCGGCGTAATCTGCGGACAACAAAATGAAATTCCGTTGGAACCTCGCACCGCCGCAGCCACTCCTCACCGGACAACTGGCGAAGCAACTCAACATCTCTCCGCTGCTCGCCCAATGCCTCGTCAATCGCGGCCACAGCGAACCTGCCGCGCTCGTCGGCTTTCTCGAACCGCGCCTCAAACAGCTCGCCGATCCGTTCCTCCTTCCGAACATGGCCGCCGCCGTGGATCGTCTGCTGCAAGCCCGTGAGCGCAACGAGCCGCTCGTCATCTTCGGCGACTACGACGTGGACGGCGTGACCTCCACCACGATTTTGTTTGAAGTGCTGGGCCGTCTCGGCTGGACGGTGAATTTTTATCTGCCGCACCGCATGGACGAAGGCTACGGCCTGAGCCAGGACGGCGTGGAAAATTGCCTCAAAAAATTTCCGACGACCCTGCTGCTCGCCGTGGACTGCGGCTCGACTGCCGTGAACACCATTGCGTGGCTAAAAGACCGTAGCGTGGATACGTGTGTCCTCGACCACCATCAAGTTTCCAATCCCGCGCCCGAGGCCGTGGCGCTCGTGAATCCGCAGCTTTCCGAAGGACGTTTCACCGAGCTTTGCTCCGCTGGTCTCGCCTTCAAGCTGGCCCACGCGCTCGTCAAACGCGGACGCGAAACCGGTCTGCCCGGCGCGGCGGATTTTGATTTGCGCCCGCTGCTTGATCTCGTCGCGCTTGGCACCATCGCGGATCTCGTGCCGCTCACCGGGGAAAACCGCATTCTGGTCACCGCCGGCCTGGAGCGTTTGAACACCACGCAGCGACCCGGACTGCTCGCGTTGAAAAAAGTCGCGCAGATCAACGGTCCCATCGGCACCTACGAGGTCGGCTTTCAACTCGCGCCGCGCTTGAACGCCGCTGGTCGCCTCGAAACCGCCGAGGAGTCCCTTCACCTCTTGCTCGCCCGCGATGAAAAAACCGCCGCACCCATTGCGAACAATCTCGACGCCCGCAATCGCGAACGCCAGAACATCGAGAAGAGCATCGTCAAGGAAGCCATCGGCGCGATCAAGGCCCGGTTCAATCCCGACACGGACTTTATCATCGTTGAAGGCCAGTTGCTCTGGCACATCGGCGTCGTGGGCATCGTTGCGTCGCGCGTGCTTCAGGAATTTTACCGGCCCACCTTCATCATCGGCGGCGACGGTTCCGAGTGGCGTGGTTCCGGACGCAGTATCGCGGGCTTCGATCTCGCCGCCGCGCTGCGCGAGTGCGACGACCTGCTCATCCGTCACGGCGGTCACGCCATGGCGGCGGGTGTGACGATTCACCCGGACAACCTCGACGCCTTCCGCCAGCGCCTCAACGAAATCGCGCGGCGTTTACTCAAGCCGCAGGATTTGCAGCCGCCGCTGCGCCTCGATGCCGAAGTGTCGTTGAACGAAATCTCCTTGGAAACATTGGCCGAACTGGACCGCCTCAAGCCCACCGGCATGGGCAATTCCGCCGTGCAACTCTGCGCGCGCGGCGTCATGAACAGCCGCCCGTTGCAACGCATGGGCGCGGACAAGCAGCACGTCAAGCTGTGGGTGACCGTCGGTGGCGGTGTGACGCACGAATGTGTTTGGTGGGGCGCGGGCAAGGAATCGTTGCCCGTCGGAAAATTCGACCTCGCGTTCGCGCCGCAGGTGAACGAGTTCAACGGCAAACGCGCCGTGCAGTTGAAAGTTTTGGACTGGCGGGCGGCGGAGTAATTCGTAGCGTCAGGCATCCCTGCCTGACGTGGAGGGCGGCATCTTGCCGCCCGGAATAGTCGCTCGAATGTTTATGGTTCATGAAAAATTGGAACGCGCTGGTAGTGCGACCGGTTCTTGCCGCCGGGCTGGAAGCCCGGCTCTACGGCAGGCAAGGATGCCTACCGCTACCATTCACCGCCAACCGCCCCAGCCGGACATCATCGCGGGCGGAGGACGATAGGCGTGGCTGCTGGATCGGAGCAGTCGTCGCGTGAGTTCAAACGCCAGAGCAATGAGTCCAAGGGAAACCAGCGCGGTGAGGACCGGCGGGATTTTCGTTGTGTTGAAAAATACCGGCCCGAGGATGGACCCCATCGTCAGCACCACGACCAAAAGATAAGATCCGGATTTCAATCCCTGCCAGACAAAGATCGGCACCACGATGGCCAGCATCGCAGCGGAGGTGAGAAAATAGGAGGAGATGTGAAAAATGTTTTCACCGGGGGAAACCCCGCCGCCCACCGCCGCCCACACCAGGCCGATGAACAGGATCGGCGCGGTCGGCAACAGCACCAGTGTGGCGGCGAGGGAGTTGGCGGAAATTGGCAGCGTCCGCAACAAACGCAACTGCATGATCATTGGCAGCACCAGAAAAATATACATGAAGAAATAGCCGAAAGAACTGAGGGCCGGCAGCGAGGCTTCAAACAATTGTCTCGGCGACAGCTTTGCCTCCCCATGCATCAGCACCTGCATCAGCAGCATATACCCCACAAAGATGAGCGCAAAACGACCGACTTGGAGGAGAAGCTTTTGCCAGAGGAACGGCAGGCCGCCGAAACCCGCCGGGGCTTGGTGTCGGCCAGGCTGGCGCTTGCCCAACTGGACGCCGGGTCTGAATCCGGCGCGTTGTAAGACCATTCGCTCGGCGCGGAACCAGCCGATCATCGTCAACCCCGCCCCCACGACCAGCACCCCCAGGGTTTTCGTCGAGGTGTCGAACAGGTGCTTGGAAATCAGCGGCCAGCCACCGATGCTTAATCCCCAAAACGTCCCGCAGATCATGTTGCGTAATTTGTCCCACCAACTGCCCCCCCACCCGTTTGAAAAGCTCATCAACACCAGAAAACTTGTGCCGAGAAACAGCAGGCTGACGAGGCTGCACATGGCCAGCCAGGACACGTTGAAAACCCCTGCGGGATTTACCCGATGAGATATTCCCGCACTCAAAAACATAAATGATCCCAACGTGATGACGGGCAGGCCAACCGCTGCCAGCCACCAACCGCGCGCAATTTGTCCGGCCGTAAGCGGCAGGGCAACGAGGGTCCGGGCAATCCCTCGTTGCAGGTCGAACTGAAGCAAAAACGGCCCGACAAAAAGCATGAACATGGCATTGAAAAACTCTTTGGGGGGAGGTGTGTTGATTGCGCTGAACCAACCGACAATTGATTGCACGAGTGCGTTCAACACCCACACCCACCACCAACGCCGCAAGTGATCGCGAATGATAAGTTTCATTTCGCCTCCTCGTCCTGGGCCAGCGCCACAAACAAATCCTCCAGCGTCACGCGGGTCAGGGAAATTTGTTCGGCACCGTGGGTTTGCAGCCAGTCATGCGCGCCGCTGGTCTGATCCAGCAACGCCCGCCAGCGGTTTTCGTGGCGTTTCAAAACGATTAATCCATCGCGGTTGGAAATCGTCGTGCCGTTGGTGGTGAAAAACTCTGCGAGTCGATAGCGATCCACAATTTCATCGGTGCGGCCTTCGAGTAGCAGTTTGCCGTTTTTGATCATGCCCACATGGTCGGCAAAGCGTTCGATGTCGCCCAATCCGTGCGATGAGATCAACACGGTACGCTCGCCGCTCTCCACAGCCTTGAGCAGTTCGCCAAAGACCTGTTGCTTGGAAACGGCGTCGAGGCCGGTGGTCGGTTCATCAAGAATCAAAATGTCCGGGCGGCGCGCGAGGGCGAGGAGCAGGCTCAGTTTCGTTTTCGCGCCGAAGGAGAGCGTGGCGATCTTGTCGGTGTCGCTCAATTGAAATGCCTTCATCAACTCGGCGCAGTAGGCGTCGTCCCAGTCGGGATAAAAGCCGCGCACGAAGCGGATGACTTTGCCGACCTTGCCCCAGACGGTGAAATTCAAATCGGGACTGACGTAGGCGGCTCGGCGTTTCAAGGCGACTTCATCGGCGCGATGGTCGAGATCCAGCACGCGGATCGTGCCGGCATCATTGCGGCCCATGCCGAAGATGAGGTCAATGGCGGTGGTTTTGCCCGCGCCGTTCGGCCCGATGAGGCCGTAGATCGCGCCGCGCGGCACAGTCAGGTCGAGGGGGCCGAGGGTGAAGGCTGGGTAAGTTTTGACGAGTCCGCGAATTTCAATGGCGTTGGGCATGTTATTTTTTCTCCTTCAAGATTTGGTGGGCGAGTTCGGCAAGTTCGGCGGGTTTCAATCCGGCTTCGGTGGCTTCGCGGAAACCTTCGCGGAGCAAATCTTTGGCGGCTTCCAGCTTCGTCTCGCGGCTGCGATGATGCCCCAGGTCGGCCACAAACGTGCCGAGTCCCTGCCGGCGGTAGATGATGCCTTCGCGTTCCAGTTCCTCGTAGGCGCGTTTCACGGTGATGACGCTCACCAGCAAATCCTCGGCGAGCACGCGGAACGAGGGCAGTGCCACGCCGGCCTTGAGCCGGCCTTCGCTGATCTCGCGTTTGAGACAGTCAACGATCTGCTGATAGAGCGTGCCCTCGGCGGCGGCGGAGATCGGACCGATCAACCAGGATTTGCGTTCAGGCGACATTGATACTACTGTGTATAACAAATAAACACAGTTAGTCAACAAGAATTTTGCTTTTTCACCGCTGTCTCATCCCTGGCCGTCCTGACTGTGTGTTTTGGCGCGTTTCAAGAGCTTGAAAACGCCGGGAACGGCCGGTGCAATGGCTCCCTTCTTGGCTGAAAGGACATTGCCCCCGGCAACACCCCTAACCCGGTTGAAAAAAATAAAAAAAACTCTTGTGAATTTTTTCACAACAAGGCAATCTGCGCATCCTTTCGTTGCCCGGAATTAGCCTGAACCAGGCCGCCGTCGCGACGGAGTTTCAGAAGTTTAATGCAATTGCTTAAAATCATTTTGGCGACGGTATTATTTGTGGCACTGCCGACGATGCTCGTCTGCGCTGCCGAGGAACATGTAGTTTCCCCGGCAAAAAACGCAATCCACGCGGTTGCCACCGAAGCTGGTGCGGTTGCGGAGCACGCCGCTCATCACGAAGAGCTTCCACTATATGCTGTGGAGATCGGTCACATCGGCAAGTTTCCCATCACCAATTCCATGTTGGTGACGTGGCTGGTTGCGGCAGCAATCATTATCTTTGCCCGCATCGCCACAGCGAAGATCAAAGATGTGCCGTCGGGCGCGCAGAACTTCTGGGAGTGGCTGGTGGAAAGCCTTTACGGATTTCTGGAAGACATCATCGGACATGACTTGGTCAAAAAAACGTTCTGGTTCTTTGCCACGATTTTCATCTTCATTCTGTTCACCAACTGGGCGGGCTTGATTCCCGGTGTTGGCACGATGGGCTGGGGAATCAAGGGCAAACATGGTTTTGAGTTGACCGAACCGTGGTTTCGCGGGGCGAACGCCGACTTAAATATGACGTTCGCGATGTCCATGATTTTTTTCGCCTGCTGGATCGTGTGGGCGTTCCAAGCGAACGGTGCGAAAGGTTTCGTGCTCCATATCTTCGGGCCAAAGGGCGATACGCAGGGCTTCATGAAGCTGATGATGATTTTTGTGTTTCTCATTGTCGGTGTGTTGGAAGTCGTTTCGATTGCGTTCCGCCCGGTGTCGTTAAGTTTCCGTCTGTTCGGCAATGTCTATGCGGGTGAAAACATGCTCGAAGCCATGAGCAATCTCGTTCCTAGCTTGAGTTGGCTGATCCCGATTCCTTTTTACTTTCTCGAAGTTCTCGTCGGCTTGGTGCAGGCGCTGGTGTTCATGTTGCTGACGGCGGTGTTCACGCTGTTGATCTGCCAGCACGAAGAAGGTCACGAACCCGCGCATCATTGATTTAAGAATTTCGCCGCTTTGACCGTGTTCAATCGCGGGGGGCGGCGGGAAAAACGAAAGACAATAATATGACAGGTAATATTCACATCGGTCTGGCAGCGCTCGGCGCGGCCATTGGTGTCGGTCTGATCGGCATGAAGGCTTCGGAAGCGGTCGGGCGCAATCCCGGCGCGGCCACGAAGATTCTCGTGCAAGCGATCTTGAGCACCGCCTTCGCTGAAGGCATCGTGTTCTTCGCCATCTATCTGGCGAAAGGCCAATAATCAAACGGCGCGGGAGCAATCCCGCGCCGACAATTTTTGCAGACTATGGATTCAATCATTTGTTTCGCGAGCATCGGTGGCGATCTGGCAAACGCCGCGCAGGACACAGCCAAGACGTTCGGTTTTAACACGCCGCACTTCATTGCGCAGTGCATCAGCTTCGCCATCGTGGCGTTCCTGCTCCATCGTTTTGCTTACAAGCCGATTCTGACGGTTTTGGAGGAGCGCAAAAATCGCATCGCCGAAGGTTTGGCCAATGCCGACAAGATCAAATCCGAACTCGCCAGCGCGCAGGCCAAGGCGCAGGAAATTCTCACCCAAGCCGGAGCGCAGGGGAACAAGATGATTGAAGAAGCTCGCGCTTCTGCGGCGAAAGTGTTGGAAGTCGAATCCCAGAAAGCCATCGCTACGGCCAATGACATCATCGCGAAAGCGCGCCAAGCCAGCGAAGCCGAACTCGTTCGCATGAAGGCGGAACTCCGCAAGGAAGTTGGTCGCCTCGTGGTCGCCACCAGCGCGAAAGTCACGGGTAACATTTTGACCGCTGAGCAACAGACGCGTCTCGCGGAAGACACGAACAAGCAGCTCGCAGCGAATTGATTTCGATTTAATCACGCGGCATGAAAATCAGCAAACAAGCCCGGCGCGACGCAAAGCAGTTGTTCAACGTCTGCAAGGTCAGCGGCGTGTTGGACGAAGGCCGCGTGCGCCAGACGGTCACGGCGGTCATCGCGCGGAAGCCGCGCGGGTTCGTTGGCATCCTGTCGCACTTCCAGCGGCTCGTGAAGTTGGACATCGAACGTCGCTCGGCCCGTGTCGAAAGCGCTGTGCCTGCGAGTGAGGCGTTGCAGGCATCAGTGAAGGCGAATTTGGCGACGCGTTATGGCCAGGGCTTGAGCGTGACGTTCGCGGTGAATCCGTCGTTGATTGGCGGGTTGCGCGTGAAGGTGGGCAGTGATGTGTTTGACGGCAGCGTGAAGGCGCGCTTGGCCGAGTTGGAAACCAGTTTTTGATAACCGCAAAGAACGCAGAGAGCACAAAGAATTCTTTGCGAACTTTGCGTTCTCTGCGGTTAAGTAAATTTTGAAAAAAGTATGAGCAACTTATTGCAAGAAATTGAAGCGCAAATCAGCGGCGTGAAAACGTCGGTGAACAAGCAGAACGTCGGCATCGTCCGCGAATGTTCCGACGGTGTCGCGAAGATCGAAGGCCTGACCGACTGCATGGCCAACGAAATGTTGGACTTCGGCAACGGCGTCATCGGCCTCGCGCTCAACCTCGAAGAAACCGAAGTCGGCGCAATCATTCTCGGCGATTACCTCAGCGTGCATGAAGGCTCGGAGGTCAAGACGACGGGCAAATTGCTCTCAGTGCCGGTCGGCAAAGGCTTGCTCGGTCGCGTCGTGGATTGTCTTGGTCGTCCGGTGGACGGCAAAGGGCCGATCAAGCAGGATGCCTTTTATCCCGTCGAAAAAATCGCGCCCGGCATCATCCGCCGCAAACCCGTGAGCCAGCCGGTGCAGACCGGCATCATGGCGATTGACGCGA
>JANYDP010000116.1 GCA_025363535.1 Verrucomicrobiota bacterium
GCGAGGTTTACCTGAATCGCCCGCTCGCTCCGCAGCACGCTGGAAAGCATCGCCACACCCTGTTCGGTGAAGGCGTAGGGGCGGTATTTCAAGTTCTTGCCCGATTCCAAGGTCACAAATTGTGACCTTGGAATCGGGCAAGAACTTGAAATACCGCCCCTACGCCTTCACCGAACAGGGTGTGGCGATGCTTTCCAGCGTGCTGCGGAGCGAGCGGGCGATTCAGGTAAACCTCGCCATCATGCGGACGTTCGTGCAGTTGCGGCAGATGTTGTCGTCCAACGCCGACCTGTCGAGGAAGCTCGCCGCGTTGGAGGGGAAGTATGACAAGCAGTTCCGCGTGGTGTTCGATGCGATTCGCGCTTTGATGCGCGAGAAGAAATCTCCCAAGCGCGAAATCGGTTTTCACGCGGCGATGTCCAAAAAGAATTTACGAAAGAACTGACCATGAAAGTTACCTTAAAAGTTTGGCGGCAGAAAAACGCGAACTCGCCCGGCGCGCTGAAGACGTATCAGACGCCGGAGTTGAACGAGAACATGTCGTTCCTCGAAATGCTCGACGTGGTGAACGAAGACATCGCGATGAAGGGCGAGGAGCCGATCGCGTTTGACCACGACTGTCGCGAAGGCATCTGCGGCACCTGCTCCTGCGTCATCAACGGCAAGCCGCACGGCCCGCACAAAGGCATCGCCACCTGTCAGACTTACATGCGCAGCTTCAAGGACGGCGACACCTTGGTCGTTGAACCGTTCCGTGCGAAGGCATTTCCCCTCATCAAGGACTTGGTCGTGGATCGGAAAGCGTTCGACCGCATCCAGCACGCCGGCGGTTTCATCAGCGTCCGTACGGGCGCGGCGCCGGATGCGAACTCCATTCCGGTGCCGAAGGAAAATTCCGATCTCGCGATGGACGCCGCGCAATGCATCGGCTGCGGCGCGTGCGTGGCAGCGTGCAAAAATGCGAGTGCCATGCTGTTCGTCGCCGCGAAGGTTTCCCATCTCGGACTGTTGCCGCAAGGCCAGCCGGAACGTTACAAACGCGTGAAGGCGATGGTCACGCAAATGGATGAAGAAGGCTTCGGTTCCTGCACCGTGACGGGAAGCTGCGAGGCGGTTTGCCCGAAGGAAATCTCGCTCGATTTCATCGCCCGCATGAACCGCGACTACGGCGTATCCCTGCTCAAAGGTGAATCGAAGAAAATGGCCGGTGGCGGCGCGGGTTAAGCGTTGGAGTCATTCGAGAGGAACGGTGCTTTCACCGCCTTCCTTTTTGTTTCTACCAGGAGAAAGCAATGCTGCACTGACGCAGACTCAACCGTTCTGAGGGACTTTTGCCCGCACCCACGCAGCGAGGCAAACCAACCCGCCCGCCGAATTTTGCAACGAACCAGGCAGACCATTCCCGGGTGCAACCCGGCTGGCGACGACGCTTTCCTGCCGGATGCTGCGCGGCACCAGGCGGGTTTGAAATTGAAAAGGTTCGATCGCCGCGAAACGGACGACGATCAGTCTTTTTCCAAATGTGCGGGTTGCTGGACGCATGGGAGGCGAAGCGGCTGCATTCAGAGCGCCTGGTGCAAACCCGATTTTGACCGGCACCACGCTCCGCCAAGTTGCGAGTGCCAACGGGAGATTTTGTTCCCGGACTTATTCGTGGTTTGAATGATTTCAAGCTCGCGTTGCAGCGGAACAAATGTTGCACTCCCGCCTCTAAACATTGATGACTTGGCATGGCTGATGGTATCGAATTTGAAAGTCTGGTGGAACGGTTCTACATCCCGCTTTATCAGTTTGCTTTCAGTCTCACCCGCACCGAAGCGGATGCCTGCGATTTGACGCAGCAAACGTTCTCCATTTGGGCCACCAAAGGTCATCAATTGCGCGATGCTTCCAAAGTGAAAACCTGGCTGTTCACCACTCTCCACCGGGAGTTTTTAGAATCCCGGCGGCGGCAAACCCGTTTTCCTCATTTCGAGCTGGAGGCGGCGGAGATTGATCTGCCACCGGTCGGGCCGGTGGCAGTCAGCCGCCACGATACCGCTAAGGTGCTGGATACGTTGGCGCAAGTGGACGAGATTTTCCAGGCACCCGTTGCGCTGTTTTACTTGCAGGATCATTCTTACAATGAGATCGCCGAAATTCTCGGCGTGCCGCTGGGCACGGTGAAGTCGCGGCTGGCGCGCGGCATTGGTCAGTTACAGCACCTGCTGGCACGCGACATTGCCGCCGGTCAACCGCCCTCCCAACTGTGAACGTCAACGAAGCCAGAACCATTTTGCTGTCATACCGGCCAGGAACGGCGGATGCGGAGGATCCGCAAATCGCTGCGGCGCTGGCGTTGGCGCAACGCGACCCGGGACTGGGGAGCTGGCTGGAAAATCATTGCGCGTACCAGGAAGTCCTGCACGCCAAATTTCAGAACATCCCCGTGCCGGCCGGGTTGAAGGAACAAATCATCTCGGAACAGCCGGCTCGGGAACGGCTCCCGCAGCGGCACCCGCGCCTGAAGGTGGCGGCGTTGGTGGGGATCATTCTGCTGGCGATGCTGACGATCTTCTGGCCGCAGTTTTATCCCAAGGATGACACGCTTGCGGTTTACCAGAACCAGATGATGGGCATTGCGCTGAATGGTTACGGCATGGATTTTTTGACCAACAGCGCGACGGAAATCCGCTGCTACTTCGCCAAAAAACAGGCACCCGCAAATTATACTTTGCCCGACTCGCTCCAAAAGGTTGCCGTGGTGGGCTGTGCCATCCAGGACTGGCAGAAGGAAAAAGTTTCCATGCTTTGTTTCCGCTCGGGCCGGCCGCTGCCGCCGAATCAGACCACCGACCTGTGGTTGTTTGTGGTTCCGCGCACTTCCGTCAGGGGCGCTCCGGAAGCCGGTCCCGCCCAGATCTCCACGATCAACGGATTGGTCACGGCCGTCTGGACGCAAGGCGACAAGGTTTATCTCCTGGGGACCGCCGGCGACAAATCCTCGCTCCAGCAATTTCTTTGAGCAGGAAGACCGTCCTCAATCTTCAGCACCACGTTCCGAGCTGACGCTCATGTGAGCCATCACCCAGTTGAAATCTTCCGCCGCCGACACCGGGCTGGCCGGAATGGCAATCGGCAGATTGGCGGCGGCGGGAAAAGGCGGCGCCAAGGTGGCCGGCTGTTTCCAGCGATGCAACGCACAATGGCCGTCAGCGAAGGCAAACGCGGCGGCGCGACTGTGGTACGAAGCGGGCAGCTCCGTCCATTTTGCCCGGGCATAGCCACCCGCACCGGCGTACGGTGCCTTGTTGAGAAAGTAGCCGTCGTTGATGCTGTCGGGATGCTCGTCAAGGAACACAAATATTTCGGACGGCCGCGGAATCTGGGTCGTCTTGAAAAACTGCCGGTAGCCGGGATTGTTTACATTGCTTCCGTTGGTGGAAAAATTTCCCGCGTCGCCGATCATGGCGTTCATCGAGTAACTGCGGACGCGCGCGATCCAGCCGGATTCCCTTTGCACCGAACTCAGCGCCCGATCCGCCGGACAGCGATAGACGCTGGTATTTCTGGCGACCAGCGCCCCCAGGCTCGCCTGCGTCAGCGTCGCGATGTTCGTGTTGTCGGAACTTAAATTCCATGTCATGACGTTGTTAACCCAGTTCAGTTCCGTTCGGAAGGACGAGCCTGCCAGCCCCAGGTTGTACGGCAGGCGCTCGTTGTGATCGCCGACATAAATATGCCAGGCGAGACTGAGTTGCTTGGTGTTGTTCAGGCAGATGGTGGCCTGGGCCTGTTCGCGGGCCTTCGCCAGCGCGGGCAATAAAATTGCCGACAGGACGGCGATGATGGCGATCACCGTCAGCAGTTCAATCAAAGTAAAACCCGCCGTGTCCATCTGACCGGAACGGGGCGGTCTTTTTGAAATGCACGACGATTTCATGGGCTGAGTCAAAAGGCTCTTTCAGGAATCATTCAACCCTGACTACAACCATAATTCCTCCTTGTCAAACGCATGTTTCCGGTCAGTCGGCGTGTGGTTCTTTCCGCCGTCAATTCACCAGCCGCAGCCGGAAAAAGCGCTGCGTGGATGCGCCAAAATTGTTGGACAGGGTCAACGTTCCGCCGTTGCCGGCCACCACGCCGCCGAGCGCAGTCCACGCCGGCGCATTCAAGTCGTCCTTGTATTCGAGCTGATAGGTCTGGCCAGCCACGCCCGGCCAGTTGAGAAACAGGTTGGTGCCCACTGTCTGGATGGTCAGCGGCACCGACAGCGGCACGCTGGCGGAGAAACTCAGATTATCAATCGCCAGTCCCTGCGCCTTGCCGGTGGAATCGGTCATCTGCCAGCCGAGCCACAACGCCGCGCCCGGCGGCCAGTTGGTGATCGCTTGGTTCAGGACGCTCAAATTGGTTTGGTTGATCGCAGCCGTGCCATCCACCGCCACTCCGTTTACCGCGCTGCCAACCGTGGGCAGGCCCACGTTCAACGCGGGAATCAAGGCCGTGGCATTGGTGGAAAACGTGTTCGTGCCGGACAAATCCACGAGGTAAAAAAACTGCAACGTCTTGGCAAGGTTCGATTGCCGCCACACTTCGCCGGTGAGTTGGACGTTGATGCGGTTCAAAGTCATGCCGGTGCCGTTGATGAAGCGCACGCCGAACGCGGTGCCCTTCGTCGAACTGGTGGCGAGCAGGCCGAGCGCGCGGTTGGAATTATTGGGCAGACCAAAACTGAGGTCGCCACCCGTGGTTTGGTCGCCGGAAGTCGCACCGAACTGTGCGGCGGCAGCACCCGAACCAAACCAGCCCGCGAGCGCATTGATGCCTAGCCCGCCCACTTTGCCGGTGGCGATGACTGGGAACGCAAAATCAAAAGGATTGGCCAATGAATAAATGACGCCGTTGTTGGTCACCGGATTGTCGGCGTTCACCGAAACCACGCCCGGGTTCGGCAGCAGGTTGAAGTTCTGGGTATAAACGAAACCTGGCGACGTATAGGCGATGAACGAAGGCGGCGGCGTGGCGCTGCCGTTGTTCGTGGTGCCGGGCGTGGGCTGGAAAAATTCCTGGCGGTTGAAACTCTGGCCGTCGGGGTACGAACCGTAGGAGTCGTTGAGATTGATGTCCGTGTAATCCACGAAGTCGAGCACCTGCGCCTGACCATTGTTGGCAACGCGGGTCAGGGCAAGTGAACCCGTGCGGCTGGGCAGGGTGAAACTGGCGTGGAGTTCATTCGTCGTGGTGAGGCTGGTCAAGGTGTCGGCAAAAACAATTTTGAACTGGCCGGCGTTGATGCTCGCGTTGGTGGGGAACGCCCACTGCAAAAGGTTGGTGTAATTGTTCGCCAGGAAAATTCCGTTCAGAGAAAGGACATTCGTGCTGGGGTTGTAAAGTTCCAGCCAAGGCACGCGCTGACCGGCGCGGTTGGTGAGGCCGTTCAAGTTGTCGGCCTGCAATTCATTGATCCACAGCGTCGGGAAAGGCGTCAACGAATTCGTCACACTGTTCGCCCAGGCCGGCGTGCTAGCGGCGAGCAAGGGAGTCGGCGGCGCGGGGTTCACTGTGGCCACGATTCCAGAACCGGACAGACGCAACGTGAGCAGCCCGCCATTGGTGCTGGGCAGATACCAGAAGCTCAACGTGTAGGTGGCGTTCGCGGTCAAGGCCGGTGAAATATTTTGCCAGATGGCGCTGCTTTGCGTGTTGCCAGCGGCGGTGGAAATCAGGTGCAGGCTGGCGTTGCCGGAATGTTTGATGACGGTGTTCACGACGGAATTGGTCAGATTAGCTGAGACGTTCCACGGGCCGGGGAAAGCGCTTTCAAAGCCGCCATTGGTCAGCGTGTTCGCGCCTGCCTCCGCCACACTGCCGACGACAAGTTTGAGGTCGTCCACATAAACATCCCCGGCCGATTGGAGGTAGATATAAATCAGCGACGCCGACGCCGTGCCCGTGGCGGTGACGTAAGTCCATTGCGGTGCAGCGGGCGAACCAGGCAGCACGGCGAGCCAGTTGCCGGCGCGCCAGTTGTCCTGCAAGGGATCCACGAGTTGCAGCGATGCGCCAAAGCCGTTGGCGTTCGTCGGCCACGGCAGTTGGTTTTCAAAATTCACCTTCGTCACGGTTGAGTTGGTGGCCGTGTTCAACGCCAGTGTCTCTCCGCCCGGCGACAAAGTTCCACCGTAAATTCCAAACACCGGATTGGTCGCGCCGTACGCGGCGGCGAAGGCCGTGATGTTCGCGGCCAGCACCAAATAATTTGTGGGCGCGAGCGTCGCACCGTTCGGAAACGTGTAGCCCAAGCCCGACAACTGCCAGCCGGACAAATCAAACGTGGTGTTCGTCGAGTTATTGTAGAGTTCGACGAATTGCGCGTTGCCATACGTCGGCGCGTACATGATCTCATTGATGACCAGCCGGCCCACGGGTGATGCGTTGGTGCCGCTGAAGACGACACTCACACTGCCCGTGTCGCCCGCGATGGTCACGCCGTTCCGATCCACGCCCGCGGCATTCAACACATTGGTGCCAGTCTTCAGCGGCACCGTCACAACCCAGCTTGTCAACGAGGTCCACGTCAGCGGATACGCCGCGCCGTTGATCCAGACGGCGGTGACATTCACGGGCGCAGTGCCGGTGACCATCGCGAGGTTGTTGCTGACCCCCACGCTCGGGTTCACGGAAAAACCCGGCGCATTCACAGCGGCCAGTTGCGCGGCGATGCTGGTTTGCGCCTGCGCCAGCCAAGGTTCGATGTTCACGGCCGGGTCTTCCACGTTTTGACCGTTGGCCGCGAAGGCGTTGAATTTCACGGCGAGCAACGGCGTGCTGTTGGCAGCGTTGAGCGGGCCGTTCACCAGTTCGGACAACGCCCGCCAATACATGCGGAGAAATTTCGGCGTGTTGTAGATGCCCGTCATCCCCGGATCCGCGCCGTTGTACCAAAAAAGATTTTGGCCCGGCCCCCAGGAACCGTTGCCGAAGACGATGTTGAAGTCCCACATCAGCAGCGAATACTTCGTGCCGAGCGCGCCGATGTAGCCGTAAAGATTCTGGTTGTTGGCCGCGCCGAAAGAATCCCAGTTGCCCGCCGCGTGGTTCGCCGCAAAGACGCGCATCCAATTTTCCATGTCCGCCAAATTCTCCAAGTTCGCGAGGTAGTTCGGCGTGCCGAAGGAATTCGCCGCGTCAATCAGCGAGAACACGTTGGTGAAATCACTGGCCGAATCCAGCGTGCGGCGGGTTTCAAAATTGTAGCGGTAGCGCGCAGTTTTTTTGGCACCGCCCGCCGTGGTGTATTGCTGGAGCGTGCAGAAGGAATTGTTGGTGAACGGCGTGAAACCGCCGGACGGGAACGGCCCGAATTCAAACCACGGTTGCATCTTGTAGAGGAAGCCGTCAGGATCATTCGGAAAATGTTCCTTCACCACGTCGCCATCGGGCGTCTGCGTGTCTTCCATCAGCGCGCCGCGGCGGTTGCCGTTGACGTACACGGCCACGTAACGACGGTTGAGCCACGGCACGCCGAGGGTTCGCAGAAACGTGTTGGCCAGTTGCTCGCGTTGAATGCTGGCGTCGTCGCCCGCGCCGTTGCCGGGCTGATGAATTTTGTTGAACGAGGTCGCGCCGAGAAATTTGTCGTCGTCGTTGAAAATCCATTTGTAGTGACAGAGATTTCCCACCGGCGTATCGAAGCCCTGATGATACGGGCTGCCGGCGAACCGCGCCTGCAGGTTGTAAATCACGCGGTTGCCGCTGACCATCGTGCAGTCATGCGATTCGTTGCTCATGTCCGACAAGCCGGCCCAGCGCGTCACGTTCGACTGCGTGATCCACAAATGATAAGTCCCGAAGCTGCCGCCGGGATTGCCGTCGCCAAACAGCACGAGACATTCGCGCGTCGGTGAATTGTCCGTGAGCAACGAAGGGAAACGAGAAACCGCAGCGTTGCTGTCTGTCGCGGAAATATAAAATGCCGCGAGCGTCCGGGCACTCTGGCCAGGAATCGTCGCGCTGAAGATTCCGTCCCGGGCCAGCGCATCGCCGCCGGTGCCGTCGTCTTTCATGAGCACGGAAACAAACGTGGTGCCCGGATCAATCCGATAATTCAGCCGCACATTTTGAACGCCGCCGGGATCCTGCACCTGCACGGAAACGACCGCCGGCTGGCCCGCCGCCGGCAGCGGTGGATTGTGGGTGACATTGTAAATCGCCGGCCCGACGTTCGTGACGTATGGACTGTTCGCCATTCCCGGCGTGCCGAGATTATTTGGAACCGGCAGCGGGCCGGTGGCTTCCAGCCAGTTGCCGTTCAAGCGCAGCAGCGCCTCGGGCCAGCCGTGCAGCCAGCGCGCCTTGAATCGCAACGTGGCCGTCTGGCCGGCAGCGAGCGCGTTGGTGTTCAGCGCGACCTGGCAGGAATTGTCACCCGTCCACAGGCGGTCGCTGCAACGGATGTGCAACGAACGCGCGCTGACGTAGCCGGTGGTTTCCAGACTCGAACGCATCATGTCGCCCTCGAATGCCCAGCCGTTCGTGCCGGTTTCAAAAGTGGAATTGGAAACATAATTCGTGGTGCCCCAATTCACTTCGAGGTTGTCCACGAGACATTCGCCAACATCGAGCAAGCCGATCTGCGCGTAGTCAATGAAGGAATCGAAGTTGGCACCGTTGTCCAGCACGCCGGTGGTTTCAATGGTCGTCCAGACGGATTTTTGCGAGTCGTCGCTGTCCGCCCAGTTCGCGGCGAGCCGGTGGTTGGCGCGCGGGTCTTTCAATTCCAGACTGCTGCCGCCGCCGCCGGACCATTGCCCCCAGCGTCCGCCGGTGTCGTAGGTCACCGAATCTTCGGCGACCAAAATGGCCGTGTTGGTGTTGAGGGTTTGCGGCTGGGACAAAACCACCAGCTCGCCATTGTGCGACAACCTGCCGCTGAAGTCGCCCGCGGTATTGGCAGCGTTCAAGTTCGGATACTTCGCAAACAAACGTGCCGTGTTGCGCCCGATCACGACGTAACCGTTTGAGACAATCGTGATGTTGGGAAATGTAAACGTGACAGCCGAGGAAAGCTGCCAGCCGACGAGATTCACCGCATTCGTGCCCTTGTTGAACAACTCGATGTACTGGTCGTCGTCATTGCCGCTGATCGGATTGTACATCAGTTCGTTGATGACGATGTCGCCGATCAAGATCGCGCTGTTGTTGGTGCCAGGGGTGCGACTGGTGAACGCGTAAAAATCATTCGCGCCATCCGGCGAGCGCCCCAAGGAAACTCCGTCCGACTGCGCGCCGAACCGCACAGCGTCGAGAATCCGGCTGTGGTCGGGCTTGAGAAAATAGAGCGTCGCGCCCGCGCCGTTGAGGGTGAAATTAAATTGCGCCTTGGTGAACGCAACAAATCCGCCCGGCCCGATGATTGTGCTCGCGGGAATGACAAACTTGTTGGTCGTCGCATCGTCCGTCAAAATGCAGCCGGAAACATCCACACTGTTGGTGCTGTGATTGTAGAGTTCGACGAACTGCGACACGGCGATGTTCTCCGAGTGCGGCAGAATTTCGTTGATGACCACGTGGCGCAGCGGACTCGGCGTGAACGCATCCATTTGTCCGGGCGAACCGCCGGCCACATCGCTGATGTCCCACGCACGCGGATCGCCTTCGCCGTAGGTCGGATTGGCCAGGACGATGGAGTGACCCGTGGCATCGGCAGCCACCGGCCAGGGATAAAGATTCGAGTAAGGCACGGTCAACAGCACCGCGCCTTGTTCGTCGTGCAGTTCGAGCGTCTCGTTTTTTTTCAGGCTGCCGGTGTAGGGGCCGAAGACGTTCGTGATGCCGTAAATACTCGTGATGTCCGCCGGGGCCGCCGCCACCACGAGGTAAGCACCACCGGGCAGAATCGTGTGCGGCGGGAACGTGTAGCTCATGTCGGCGCAGGTGAGCTGATAGCCGCTGATGTCCTGGAACCAGGGGTTGGAATTGTAGAGTTCGATGAACTCCAGATTTTTTCCATCCGTCCGCGCGGCGGGCTTGTACATGATTTCCGAAATGGCCACCGGCGATTTGCGGCTGCTCGGGCCCATCGCATCGTGCGGGTTGATCACCGAGCCGACGATGCCATTGGTCACGTTCGCAATATCGCGGAACTGCACCGTGGTGACGACATTCGTGCTGCGGCTGCTCACGGCGAAGCCGAGGTAAATCTGATTGGCCATGTTGATCGTGCTGCTGCCGAGCGCTGACCACGTCTGGCCGTCATAGCTGGCAAAGCCGGTGAAGGTGTTGCCGACACGATTCAACCGCAGCCAGGTGTTCGGATAATTCGCCGGGAAATTTCCGGTCGTACTCGCTGTGTTGCCCGTGGGATCACGCCATTCAAAAAAGGAGCCGTTCATCGTCGGCGTCGTCATCGCCGCAGCAAAACGGCTGGCGACGGTGAGATTTTCGCGCGCCATCAAACCAGCCCTGGCAAAAATATCCGACAAGCCCAAACCGGCGACCCGGACGCTCACGTCAAAATTTCCGGAGTAAACCTGGTAGGAAAAATTTCCCTGATCGAAATAGCCGCCGAAGTCGCTGCCCGCAGCCGTCACGTTGAAGCCGTTGCCGGCGAGGGTCACGGTGGACGTCACCGCCGGATTGCCGAGGTCTTGCGGCGCGTACGGCAGCGCTTGAAACGTCGCCGGCGTGTTCGTGGCAATCGTGTTGGGCGCGGCCGCCCGGTCGCGCACGCCGTTGAGGACGATGGAATAGTTGCTGCCGGAAGTCAGCGGTGCCGTCGCCAAAACCACCGTCAGGTTGTCCGCATTCAGCGACGCGCTGCTGATGGAAAGACCGTTGGTGAAAAAATAATTTGCCGCATTCGTCGCGCTGGCCGTCTCCACCATTTTTGAAAAAACGAGTTGCACGTTTGTCGGGCCGATGTTGAAAGCCCGCGTCACCACCGGGGCATTGGTATCGGGCAACACGGTCAGCACCACATTGGAACTGGTCGCAAAGCAAGGCGTGCTCGCGACGCTGTTGGCCAGGGCGACGAAAAAAATCGTGCCGTCGTCGGCGGGTACGGTGGCCGCGAGTTGGTAAGTGGAATTGGTCGCGCCGGAAATTGGTGCGCCATTGCGAAACCATTGGAACGTCAGCGGTCGCCGGCCGATGGCCCCGACGCTAAACGTGGCGGGCCGGGCTTCGCTGACGGTGAGGTTCGCCGGTTGGATGAGGACGTTCACGGGACCGGTTTGCGGCGAGACGTTTGGGCCGAGTTGAAAATCCTGGAGGACTTGCGGCGCGGACAGGGCGTTCGTGTAAGTTCGGAACTCGTCAATCGCGCCGTAGAAAAAGGGATCAAAATACTGCGACCGCCCGAGCCAGTCGTTGGCCGTGTTGCCAACTGCCGCCGGGGTGTACGCGAAGCTGTCGTTCTCGCCAACCAATGCGCCATCAATAAAAATTTTCGCCACCTGCGCGTTGCCATCCTGGGTCCAGACGATGTGATGCGGAACGCCCACGGCCAGCCGCGTGGCGAGGTCAATCCCCTGTTCGCCCGAGCCGTTGTTGTAGGAACCGCGCACGCCGCCGAAACCGCTGGGCACGGACATCACCATGTAGCTCGTGCCGGTGCCTTGATTGCCCTCGCCGCCGGTGCTGTTGCCGAAGTCCCAGATTCGCGCCCAACCGCCGCTGCCGTTGTCGGTGAACCAGGCCTCGAACGTGGCCGAAGTCAGGTTGGTTAAAAGATTGTTCGGCAGATCCACAAACGCCGTGGTGCCGTTCAACACGAGGTTGCTGTTCACGATCGTCGCGCCGCCAGAGAGGATGCCGTTCGCACCGCCTTCGGAATCGTCGGCATTGGTGGTGAAGCTGTACCGATGCGCGAGTGATTGCGGCGGATCAGAAACGTAAATGGTTTGCGTGCCGCTGATGCCCGCGTAACTCACCGTCACCGTAACGACGCCCGCCCCGACGGCGCTGAGGCGGCCCGAGGAATTTACCGTGCCGACATTGGTGTTGCTGGAGCTGAAGACGACGCCTTGTACGAGCAGCAGATTTACGTTCGTGACATTGGCGAAGTTTCCGGTCACGGCCGGTGTTTGCGTGGTGTCCGGCGACATCGTCGTCACGCCTAGGACATTGATGGATTGCAGCACGCCGGGATCGGTGACGAGCTGTCCCGATCCCGCCGTGAGGTCAACGGCGATTTGCAACGGACTGAGCGCGCCGTTGTAAATTCGGAAATCGCTGATGCTGCCTTTGAAGAGCGGATCGTTGTATTGAGAGCGGCCGATCCAGTCGTTGACCGTGGTGCCGAGCGACGCGGGCGTCACGGTGGTGCCAGTGTTGCTGCCCACCAGCACCCCGTTCACGTAAAGCCAGGCCGTTTGTGCGGTGGCATCGGAAGTCCAGACGACATGCGTGCGTACGCCCGTGGGCAGGGCGGTTCCAGGCCACTCGACACTCGGGGATCCGCCGGCGGCGGTGTAGTTTCCCAACAACGTCCCCCAACCGCTGCGCGTCGTCAGAAACATGTATTGCGTGCCGGACACGCCGGAGCCAAGCGGAAAATCCTCGCCGCCCGTACTGTTGCCAAAATCGCAAATGCGCGCCCAGTTCCCGCTGCCATTGTCCGTCACCCAGGCTTCGATGGCGATGGAAGTATAATTTGTGACCAGATTGTTCGGCAGGTTCACATAGCCGGTGGAACCATCGAGCACCACCGCACCCGCGCTGATGACCGCGCCGCCCACCAACTGACCGTTCGCACCGCCGACGACATCGCTGGCATTCGCGCTGAAGGGATAACGATGGGTGAGGGTCGCGGCGGAACTTTGAAAAAGCGACAGGGCAAAACACGCGATGGCGGAGACAACTCTAAGTTTCATGGGCGATTAATAAATCGGGCACACATCTACTGAGCGGACAAACAGGCCGGGAACTGAAAAGCAAAGTTGGACGAACGTCCACGCTTGGCATTCCTCAGGATTCTTGCGACGGGGCAATTTACCGGTTGAACGTCCTCAAGCAAACTCAATGATTACGGACAAGCCCGTGTTAAAAACAGGTGCGGCTACCGTTGAGTCCGTGCCCGGGAGGCGCTCAAATCTTCCCGAGCAACTCCAGCCAGCGTTTCCAGGAATCTTCCCGCGCTTTTTTGTTCGCGTCATTTGCATCCGGCGCTTCGCCGGCGCGCATGAAGCCGTGGCCCGCGCCGTCGTAGGTCACGGGTTCGTAAGTTTTCCCCGCCTCCTTCATCTGCGCGGTGGTCTTGGGCAGTGAAGTGGTGATGCGCGCGTCGTTGCCGGCGTAGAAACCCTGGACCGGACAATTGATGCGGGCAAGTTCGTTGGTCTGGCCCGGAGCCGTGCCGTAAAAAACAAACGCGGCTTTGAGATTCTTGTTATTGGCCGCATAGCGGAACGACTGCGTGCCGCCCCAGCAAAACCCGCTCACGACCACCTTGCCGTTGGCGGCGTCCAGTTTGGCCACGTAATCCGCCACCGCGTCCAAGTCGGCGGTGATCTGCTCTGGCGGCAGCGCTTGAATGGCTTTGCCGACATTGCCACCGCTCTTGACCAGTTCTTCCGTGCCGCCGCCGCCCGGCGCGCTGCCGGAAAGCAAATCGGGCGCGATGGCGATGTAGCCGGCGGCGGCCAGTTGATCGGTCACACCGCGCGCCCAGTCGGTGAGGCCGAAGATTTCGTGGATGACAATGACGGCGGTGGCTTTGTCTTTTACTTCGGGATAGGTGATGAAGCAATTGACCTCGCGGTCGCCGTGTTTGACCTTCACCCATTCGCCGTGGCGGGGTGATTTTTCCAGTTTCGCCTTGGCCCAGTCCTGGGCCGGGGTCGTGAAGGTCGCCAGCAAAGCGGCCGCAATGAGGGTGAGCAATGTTTTCATAGGTGTGCAGACAGTGTGGAAATTTTAGAACATATTTCCACCTGGGCTAAAGGATAAAATCCACGACACCTCGCTCCATGTTCGAAAGTCGAGGTGACAACTACTCTAAAGTCTCAGCAATCAAATCGTAATCCGTGTGGCCGATGACTTTCACTTTCGCGAACTGGCCGATGGGCAATTTGCCGCGCACGTAAACGCGTCCGTCAATGTCCGGTGCGTCCGCCTCACCGCGGGCAATCAGGAATTTTCCCGTCCCGAGCTTGGAGTTGCAGGTTTCGTCTTCGCGGATCAGGCCGTGTTCCCAGGAACTCACATTGGCGCTTTGCAACTGCTTTGCATTCGCCTCGCCTTCGACCAGCACTTTGAGCGTGCGGCCCATGAATGATTCAGAAACCTGCCGGGCAATCTTGTGCTGCGTGGCCATCGCACGGTCACGGCGTTTTTGCTTCACTTTGTCGGGGAGTTGCCCGGCCATTGAGCCGGCGCGAGTGCCGTCTTCCTTTGAGTAGGTGAATATGCCGAGGCGCTCGAACTTGGTTTCTTCGATAAAGTCGAGCAACGATTGAAAATACTCCTCCGTCTCGCCCGGAAAACCCACGATAAAAGTTGTGCGCAGTGCAATGCCCGGCACGCCCGCGCGAATTTTGCGCATGAGATCCACGATGTATTGCTGCGAAGTTTCGCGGCGCATCCGTTCGAGCATGTTCTCGTGAATGTGCTGGAGGGGAATGTCCACGTAGCGCGCGACTTTTTTGCATTCGGCGATGGTCTGAATCAACTCGTCCGTCCAGTGCGCGGGGTGCGTGTAGAGCAGCCGAATCCAGAAATCCCCCTTCAAGGAATTCAACTCGCGGATCAGCGTGCAGATCGTGGTGGCATCGGCCGGGAGCGACTTCGCGGCGGCGGAAAATTTTTCCGGCGACGAAATCGCGCGGCTGTGGTTAGGGCGCAAGTCGAGTCCGTAGTAAGTGGAGTCCTGCGAAATCAGGTTCAGCTCCTTCACGCCATCGGCGATCAGCGCCTTCGCCTCGGCGACGATGTCCTTCTGCGTGCGACTGCGATGCGTGCCGCGCATTCTCGGGATGATGCAGAAGCTGCACGGGTGGTTGCAGCCTTCGGCGATTTTGACGTAGGCGAAATGTTTGGGCGTCAGGCGAAAGCGCGGGGTCTCGAAGTCGGGGATGAAGATCGGGCGCTGGGTGATGTCGAGGATTGGTGTAGCGGCGTCTCGATAGAGCACCGCTGATTTATCTTTGGAAGGGGCAATGGCGGCGCTCTGCCGAGACGCCGCTACGACGGTTTTGGTTTTGCCGAACTTGTCAGTGCTGCGGATGGATTCCTCGTGATCGTGTTCGGTGAGCGGACGATTTTTCTCCAGTTCGTTCAGGCGCTTTTTGATTTTTCCGCTTTCCGCTTTCCGCTTTCCGCTTTTGACCTTCGTCGCCCGATTGGCAATGGCCTTGCCCACGATGTCGCCGACCTGCGCCACCTGGTCAATGCCCATGAAGGCGTCCACCTCCGGCATGAGCTTTGGCAGTTCTTCGCGGAAGCGTTGCGAGAGACAGCCGGAAACGATCACGGCCTGGCCGCGCTGGTTCGCGTCGCGCAACTCCACGGATTCGAGAATCGTATCCACACTCTCCTCCTGCGCGGAATCAATGAACGAGCAGGTGTTCACGATCACGGCGTCAGCCAGCGTGGCGTCGTTGGTGATCTCGACGCCGCTTTTCATCAGCGAGCCGAGCATGATCTCGGCGTCCACCAAGTTTTTGGCGCAACCGAGCGAAATCAAACCCACGCGCAACGGACGTTTTGCATAATTCATGTTCATGAAAGCCTCGAATTCTAAGCGGTTCTACGAGTCGAGGCAATCTTTGGAAACAGATGGCGCATGCCGACACCGGGCATCGTCAAGGTGCGTCCGGGCCAAGGTCGCCGGAATTATCGGCTTGCAAAAAATGCGGAACTTTTTAGATTTCTTGCTAGGTGCAAACGCAATTTTTCAAGAAATCTCGAACCAGAATCTCGAACCAGAATCTCGAACCAAGAGCAATTAAGTCACTATTTTGGGCAATTGCTTGCCTGTTTATCGTCAAGACAAATCTCTTTGCTCAAGGCACGGCGTTCACCTACCAAGGCCGGCTCAATGAGGCCGGCGGTGCGGCTGCCGGCAATTATGATTTTTCCTTTGCTCTCTTTCCGGCAAGCGCGGGTGCGGGGCAATTGGGCGGCACATTCACAACGACTGCTGTTTGGGTCACGAACGGTTTTTTTACCGTGTCGCTGGATTTTGGAAATCAATTTTCTGGTGCTGACCGCTGGCTTGAGATTGGCGTGCGCACCAACGGCGGCGCGGCGTTCACAATCTTGAGTCCGCGCCAGGAGTTGACGCCCGCACCGTATGCGATCACGGCGGGTAATGTCACCGGCCCGGTGGCGGCCAGCCAAGTAAGTGGTGCGATTACGCTGGTGCAACTTCCGTCCGCCGTGGTGACGAATGGTGCGAGCGGGGTAAGTCTGGCGGGCAGCTTCACTGGTAATTTTGCCGGCGTGACCAATGACCCTGCAGCCATCAGATCGTTTGGAGGGTTTGGCACAAATACAATTTTGGTGGATCAAAGTGCACCGGGTAGTTTTTTGATATTCACCAATCGAGCGTATTATCTCAACTACCTTCCGGCCCAGACCAACAGCCCAAGTTTATATCTGGTTGTCACCAACCAAACTCAATTGCAGGACATTGGTTTTTTGGATGGACGATATATCAACAATGGCGGGCTGGGCAGTTTCGCCGGATTGGAATGGTTTCCCAATCACACCGGTTCCGAGCCGGAGATGACCATTGATGGTCCCGGTTCTTTGGCAATAGGTTGGAATTTCAACAGCCTGCCTGGCATTACGCTCCAACCAAACCGATCTTTGCAGATTGGGATTTTTCCCAGCACATACGGCCGGCTTGACAATATTTATTTCGAGGGGGTTTACAATTCGTACGCGCTGCCTAACTGCGGCTACGCGCTGCCGATCTCGTTCAATTCCGGCTACATTTCAAACGGAGTGAACATCAACCAATTGATGACGCTTTGGGCGCACGCCACGGACACCAATGGCGAGAATCGTTTGACGCTTTACGACAATTGGGATCAAAGCGCGACGTCGGATTTGCGCTCGCATAATTTTGCGAATTCAACCGTGCGCGCGGAATTTATCACCGCTTCAAGCCACGGGCCGGGAGGAGTAAATCTGAACGGCATTGTCACCAGCACAAATTTTCAAGGCACCTTCGCGGGCAATGGCTTCGGCCTGACGAATTTGAATTTTTCCTCCGTCACAGGAAAACTCGTGGTGGCGCAACTTCCCTCCGCAGTGACCACCAATCTCTCCGTCGGCTCTTCGACTTTTTACATCACGAACGGTCTGATCATGCGGATCTCCACTCCGTAACGGCACCGGATTCACTTCATCCGTTCTGCACGCTGGAAATCCCCG
>JANYDP010000405.1 GCA_025363535.1 Verrucomicrobiota bacterium
TCATGTTTGTCAAGCAAACGGATAGGCACGTTGTGGTCTATTATTTAGCCACGTTGCGACTCTGTGTTTGTCATAAGAATTTGTCGAGGATAAATTTGAATTCAAAAATGCAGAATGATTTCTTTTCAGTAAAGGTGGCACAAAAGGCTGCAAAATGGCCGGGACGGTTTGTTGCCGAATCCGAAGGGGAAATTGCGCGAGCAGTTTCACGAGGTGGTGTGATTTACAGTTATCCCCCGACTGCGGCGCTCGTCGTCAGCTAAATTACTCCGGCTTCGCCAACATCACTGGCGTTGCTTCGTTGTGCGCATGATCATGCGCCTCGATTTGTCCAATCAACACCGCCACGCCGAGACCGACCATCAACGCAATGGAAAGTTTGAAACGGTCGTGCGAATGAAATTGCAGTTCCGGCAGCAGGTCGCTGCACGCGATGCACAGAAAAGTCCCCGCGCAAAACGCCAGCGCGCAGCCGAGAAAAACGGCGTTGGAATCCGCGAACTGATTTGCTCCCAGGTAAAACAACCCCGCGCCGAGCGGCGTGGCGAGCGCGAAGAGGGCGTTCAACAATTGCCGCGAGAAGCGCGAACTTCCGCCGGCCGTCATCAATGTCGAAACCGCCAGCGCATCGAAAGGCTTGTGCAGGATGACCGCCAGCGCCACGCCCAAGCCCGCCAGGCCGGCGTGGCCTTTAGTGCCCGCTTCGACCGCCGCCGCCAAGGCGAGTCCGTCGAGCAGGGAGTGGAGCGAAAGGCCCAAAGCGGTGCCGACCCAGGAAAGTTGCCGGGCGGATTTGTCGGCCAGCGTGTGGGCATGCTCATGGCCGTGATCGTGATGGTGTTCATGTTCGTGGCAGCAATCTTCCGGATCGCCCTCTGGTAGATCGTGATGATGAAAGTGGAAAAAGCGTTGCAGGAAAAACATCGCGAGAAAACCGCCCAGCACCCAGGTCACGGTGCGATCCAGCGAATGCAACTGCTCCGCCGCGTCCGGCAAAAAATGCAGCAGCGCGATGCCGAGCATGAGGCCCGCCACCAGGCTGATGGCCATTTGCAGGCGCGTATGGGTGAGCTTGATGAGGAGCGGCAGCCAGCCGCCCGCAAGGGAGGCGAGCAGAACAAGCAGGGAGTAGAGGCCCAGCAACCAAGCGGAAGAAATCATCGCCTAGTGATAATTAATTCAGCGGCAGGAGGCCAGCCGGAAAGCGCCGCGAGTCAGGCGATGGTTCAACTTTAAGGGAGAGAAGGTTTCAAATTTGCCGCCGGTCATTTCAAGCGCAGGCGGCATTCGGGCGGATGCAGAAAAAAACGCCACGGTTCGCGTGGCGTTGACAGTTCAAAATGTCCCGTTATGGATCATATCATTTCTTCGGTGAGCCAGTCGCCGAGGTGGAGATACTCTTTGATTTTCCGGCGCTCGTAGCGATGTTTCATCGCTTTCTTGGGCTGATGGTCGGCTTTTTTGAAGGAATGCTTCGGGTTTTTCACCGCGTCATTCATCGTTTCCAATGTTTTGGTCATAGCTCGAATGCCTTTCTCGAGAAACATAAAGCGCGAAGGGTGCCAACCCTTGGCTAGAGGTTTTGTCGCTTGGAGTGAGATCCAGAGCTTCATGCGTTCCGAGAATAAGACCGCCGCGCCCTGATGTCATTCAAAATAATTCAAACATTTTCCGGCACCGCGAAAGCACCCGACTGCCATTCGTTTTCCGCGCGTTCCGCCACCAACCGCAGCCCCGCTTTTTCATACGCCGAACGCACCTGTGAAAATTCCTTTTGCAGAATCCCGGCCAGCACCAGTGTGCCGCCGGCCTGCACGGTGGCGGCAATTCGTGCCTGTTCTGAAATGAGCAGGGTGGAAATTAAGTTTGCGCAGACCACGGAAAATTTCTTCGCGCCGTGCCGGGGCAGTTTCCTCACATCGGCCTGGTGAATGTGGATGGAGTCGGCCACCCGATTTAGTTTCGCGTTGGCGCGGGCAATCACCACGGCCTCGGGGTCAAAATCAAAAGCCTCCACCGGTTTGTAACCCAGCTTGGCCGCAGCGATGGCGAGAATTCCCGAGCCGGTGCCAATGTCGAGGAAGGACAGTTTCGAGTTTCGAGTTTCGACTTTCGAGTTTCTCTGGCGCGGCGGTTTTCCCAACTCGGAACTCGGAACTTGGAACTTGGAACCATGCCAGGCCACTTGTTGGAGGCAAAAGCTCGTCGTCGGATGCTGGCCGGTGCCGAAACTCAGGCCGGGATCAAGAATGATGACCGCCTGATTTTTTTTCGCGCGCCGCTGGCTCCAGCTCGGTTTGACGAGCAAAGTGTTGCCGATGGCGATTGGCTTGAAATGTCGCTTCCAGGATTCGGCCCAGTTTTCGCGACGGACTTTTTCGAGGGAAATTTTTCCGGTGCCGATGTGCAGGCCGCATTTTTTTATGTGGGTCAGACCGGTTTTCAAAACTGCGCGAGCCTTGGGCCAGGCCGGCTTGGCGGAGAGATAGACGGTGATGGTGGAGACGCCTGATTCAAGATCGAGATACGTGGCGGCGGGTTCGCTGAAGCAGGTAAACAGCAGTTCCACCACCGCGTCGTCAGCTTCCGGCAACGTGCTGACGGAAATTTTCCAAAGCGTTTTCAATTTCATAATCCGGCCTCGCGCCAGGGTGTGAAGTTGAGCAACTGCACTTCGGTCTTGTGCGGGAACAGACTGACCTTGGTGACGCTGGCGTAATCAATTTCAAACGCCGCCATTTTCGGCAGCGGCAGATCGAGCAAAATGGCCAGGAGCATCCGGATCACGCCGCCATGACAGAAGACGGCGACGTTTTTTTGCGGACTTTCCCCGAGGATGTGTTTCAGACAGGGTTCGATGCGGGCGCGATAGGTGCGGGTGTTTTCGGCATTGGGAATCGCGCCTTGCTCCAGTTGATCCAGCCAGGTGAAGGCGCTGATGCCGAATTTTTCCTGAACGAGTTCGAAGCTCAAACCGGTCCAGTCTCCAAAGTTCACCTCGTGCAAATCCGGCAGGACGACCGGCTTGGGCGCACCGTTGTGGGCGAAAGGGGCGAGGGTCTGCTGCACGCGTTTCATCGGGCTGGCATAAATCGCGTCGAGCGGGTGTCGCTTCAGCCACTGCGCCAGCGCGTCGGCCTGTTCGTGGCCGAGCGGCGACAGATTCATGTCAATCGTGCCGCCGAAGACACGCTGATATTTTGCCTCGACTTCCGCATGGCGGACGAGCAGCAGGGTGGTATGGGTTTGCATGAGTTGAAACCGGGAGCGCCTTTGGGATCAGGCCAGCGCCGCCGTCTGCGCCGCGAGCAACTGGCGGATGCCCGACTTGCCGGAGGCGAGCAAGTCCGCGAGCTGTGCTTCGGTGAAGGTGGCTTCCTCGCCGGTGCCTTGCAGTTCGATGAATTCGCCTTTTGAGTTCATCACCAGATTAAAGTCCACGGCGGCGGTGACATCTTCCGTGTAACAAAGATCCAACAGCGTTTGCCCCGCCACGACGCCGATGCTCACGGCGGCGACGCCATGCAGGATCGGGCTTTCGGCCAGTTTTTTTTCCGCGATCAATTTTTTCACCGCGAGCGACAACGCGACGTACGCGCCGGTGATGGCGGCGGTGCGCGTGCCTCCGTCGGCCTGCAACACGTCGCAGTCCACGCAGATCGTGCGCGGGCCGATTTTTTCCAGATCAATCGCCGCGCGCATGGCTCGCCCGATGAGCCGCTGGATTTCCGATGAGCGCCCGTCAATGCGGCCCTTGGTGATGTCGCGCGGTTTGCGTTGCAGGGTGGAGTAGGGGAGCATGGAATACTCCGCCGTGATCCAGCCGCCGGTGACATTTTGTTCCTTCATCCAGCGCGGCACATTTTCCTCGATCATCACGGCGCAGATGACGCGGGTGTTGCCCCACTCGATGAGCGTGGAGCCGGTGGCGTGCGGGGCAAAGCCGTTTTGAAAGCGCAGCGGGCGCAACTCGTTCAGTTGCCGGCCATCGGCACGCAGTGCGGGGGCGGTCGGTGTGGGTTCAGCCATAATGCGCGTCATGGTAATCGTCGCATCCGACATGGCAACGAGGAAGTCCCGGCAATTTGATCATCCGTCCGGAGATGCCCTCTGTTTTATTTTTGCTTGGGAAATTTCAGCGCGAAATCTATCAGCTTCTTCTTGCCCCAATAAACGATGCCGAGATAGACGCCGTCGCCGACCAGCCGGATCTCGTCGCGAATCCAGCGCGCCACGAGCGAGGTTTTGGAATAATCCAGCACGATGCATTCGTTGCCGTCAAACCAGCTCTTGTCCTTGTACACCTTGGCGATGATGGCCTTCATGCCGATGGGCAGGATTTTATTTCTCAGCTCGCCTTTTTTGGCGTCGAATACTTTTCCCTGCCAGGCGAACAGGTGGATCATTTTCGCGGCCGGGCCTTCAAGCTCCGTGCCGGGCGCGATGATGGCGGTGCCTTCGGCCTCGCCGTTGGGGATGGGGCCGGCGGAACTCTGCTTGAACAGGTCGTCGAGTTCAGCCTGCGTCAGTTTCATCAATTGCGGAATGGTCACAGCCATAATTTTCCTTTCATTTTGCTTCACGCGCCGGTCGTGAATTTTTTTCGGCGTCGGACTACAAGGTTTTCAAATACTCGATCAGCGCGAGCTTGTCGGCGTCGGGCAGTTCGCTGCCAAAATAATGTCCGCGATCTTCCACGAAGTCGGGGCACTTGCTCACCTTCCACAACTCGGGGGCGACTTCCGCGCGCAGAAGCTCCCGCGCGGCGGCGGCGTCCAGGTTCTGCAATTTGATTTTCGCCAGCGACGCTTTTATTTTCAGGCAGAGCGCCAGTAGATTTGCCGGATCGGCTTCGGGATCAAGACTGCCCAGTAGATTGACGGGCGTGCCTGTTGGGATCGGGCCGAGGCGGAAATAGCCGTCGGTATCAATTGCGTTTGCGGCTTGCAGTGCGACGCGCAACGCTTCGGGCAGCACGGACGCCTGGATTTGCAGATTGCAATCCTGGCTGGTGCGCCAGATGGAATTGGTGCCGAGCCGCTTCTCCGGCCAGAGCAGTTTTTCGGCGGCATCGTTGAAGGCTTCCAGGCGGCCGGCCACGGAAGGATCGCCGGTGAATTTGCCCAGCGCGTTGTTGTGCAGGAACGGTGCAGACGACCAGCAACTGATCAAGGACGCGGTGCGATAATAACCCGGCCCGCCGCCGGGCATGGTGAACTTCTCGTTCTGCGCGGTGAACGGATTCCATACGTCAATGTCGCCGACCGACGGCAGATTCTTGTAGGTCTCGGACGAGAAGGCGGCCCAGACGTGGCCGCGTTTGGCGTTGGTGCCGCTGGCGCGCGAGGCGTTGCTTTTGATCTTGGTGACGGGATAACGATGGTCGTCCGAAAAGAAATTGCCGTCGCGGAAATCGGCCCTGAGCACATTGGTTCGGAACCATTCGTTCTCGTCGGCACCGGCCGGCGGACGCTTGCTTGAATGGCAGGTGGCGCAATTCTCCGCGAACACAATTTTGCCGCGCGTCATGACGGCTTCGTCCTTGGTGATGAAATCTCTGCCTTGGCCGCCGTCGGCGTCCTCTAGGCGGAACGATTTCAAGCGCATGAAGAAGTTGGCGATGTTCGTGAACTTCGTCTGGGTGGCGAGCCAATAGACGGAATTTTCCTGCGCGGTTTTGACGCTGAACGGTTTTTGCGGCGTCA
>JANYDP010000478.1 GCA_025363535.1 Verrucomicrobiota bacterium
TCTCGGCGGTCGGCACGCGCAATTCGCCGGAGAGCAGCTTGGGCAGCAGCGCGTCGCGCAACTCGGCCAGCGTGCGGGATTCTTCAATGTTCGCCAAGATGCGTTTGAATAGCGGGGAAACTGTTTTTTCAAATGAATCAAACACATCCTGCGTTGGCAAAATCACCTTCGATGAAGCGAACGTGGTGGTCGTGATTGTATCGAAAACTGAGCCGTGTGCGGTTTGCACAAGAGAATCCACCGCGTTGCGGAATAGACAATAAAGCGCAAAAGGAGTGCTAGTCGTGCTGGAAAGCGCGTAACAAGTTTGATTCATCGCCATTTCTCGGCCAAACATTGTGGTGCGTCCCGTGGTCGCGCCGCGTGCAACCACAACCGTGCAGAAAGCGGGAATCAATTGCGTGGAACTTTCTTCCAAACCCTTTTCGGTGATTGTTCGCTCCGTGGCGACTAAAAAAGTTTGGGCGCACTGTGAAACATCCTTGGCGCTTGCCCACAGAATATTCCCGTTCCAATAATCTTCGCGTTCGGTTTTTGGCGTTCCTCCGCTTAACAGTTTTGCAATTTCCAATATTGAACCTTCGCGCCAGCCTTTGGGGAGCTTGGTGGCGGCGGCAGCCACGAACCAGTTTTTGAAAAGCGTTTGCGCCAGCGCCTCCAGCGTTTCATTCATCTGCCGGTTCAACTCAATCTTGTCGTCCAGCGCGCCCAGCACCGCAGCAATGGCACGTTGTTCGTCCGGTGGCGGCGCGAGAATTGGAATCCGATTCAAATTGCCCTGCGTCAGCTTGGGCATGGTTGAACCCGTCAAATAACCGTGGATGTCGGCGTTGTTCAACGCATACATCAAAAACCGGGTGTCTGATTGCGAATTGCCGGTGACAATGTGGGCATGGTTGTTCACCCAAAATTTTTCGCGAGCGAGAAAGGCAATAGGCGTCTTCTGTGTCCGCAAATTCTCGCCATCCTCGGCAACAAGGAGGTATTCGCCGTCGAAAATAAATTTGTCAACGTGGTCAACAATGCCGGATGCGCCGTAATAAGGAAAAATTCCCGGCTTGCGCTCGCTCTCTTTCACGGGAACGCGCTGGCCGTCAAAATTCTCGGTCAATTCGCCCAGCGTCTTTTCTTTCCACTCGCCGGGCGTATCGGTGCGCCGCGTTATTTCTTCCGCCGGTTGCAGCACGATATACTCGTTGCGAATGATGGAATGAAAGCGTTCGGGAATTTCGTCCCAAATGTGAATGTCCACCAGAAACGGCAGATCGCTTTCGGCGAGTGCGTCTTTGAGTTCGGAAACCAGCGGCTTTTGCGCGTGGGCGGTAAAGATAACGAGGTCGAGGTCGGAATTGGGGCGGGCTGTCCATTTCACGCGGGAGCCATACGCCCACGCCAGCACGCCGGGGATGAACTGGCGCAACAACCCAAGCAGCGTCTTCCGCTGTTCCTTGGTGATGTCCAGCGCGGCGGTCATTCCCAGGTGGTGCCGCTCATCGTCTGATAAAGGCCGATGGCATCCGCAATAAAATCGCCGACGATTTGGAGGGTTTCATCGGCTTTTTCGCCGCTGTAATCATGGGCGGTGTTGGTGCGGGCGTCGGCGTATTTCAACCATTGCTCCACCGGGGAGGCAAAAAGGCTGTTCTGGCCGGCCAGCTTGATGATCGGCTTGGGACTGTTGGGAACCTCGGCCAGGCCGATTTCTTCAATGAGATAGCGTTTGAGGTCTTTCCACAACGTATCGTAGCAGGTCTCGAAACGCTGGATGACAGATTCGGCAATGGCTTCGCGGTCAATCTCGATGAGTTCCTTCCGATCCTTCGCCGATTGGTAATTGGCAAATTGCAGCTCCAGATGTTTGAGCGACTTTTGAAGTTTTTCGTAATCAATCATGGCTATTTTCTGGGTTGTTTGAATTCATATCCCAGCCCTTTCAAATTGGTTTTGATGGCCTGCTCCAGCCGGTCGGATTCGAGAAACTGGCCGTGCAGTTCGGCCACGAGCCGCTGCATTTTTTCCTCGAACGGCTCACCGTCGTCCTCGACATCCTCCGCGCCGACGTAACGCCCCGGCGTCAGCACATGGCCGTGGCTGCGGATTTCGTCGAGCGCGGTGCTTTTGCAAAAGCCGGGCGTGTTCTCGTATTTGCCCGCGTCTTTGTCCCCGCGCCATGCGTGATATGTCCCGGCGATTTTGGCAATGTCGTCGTCGGTAAGTTCGCGATGAACGCGATCTGTCATCGTGCCGAATTTGCGAGCATCAATGAACAGGGTTTCACCTTGGCGGTTGCGTAATTTTGATTTCAGACTCACGGCGCTCGTCCCACCAGATTTATTTCGGGAGAGAAACCAGAGGCAGACGGGAATCGGTGTGGAGTAAAAAAGTTGCCCCGGCATCGCTACCATGCAGTCCACAAGGTCGGCTTCAATGATGTTTTTACGGATTTCGCCTTCGCCGGACTGATTGGAGGACATTGAGCCATTGGCGAGAACGAAGCCGGCCATGCCGGTGGGCGCAAGGTGGTGGATGAAGTGCTGCACCCAGGCAAAGTTGGCGTTGCCGGTGGGCGGCACGCCGAATTTCCAGCGCACGTCCTCGCGCAACCGATTACCGCCCCAGTCGTCGTCGTTGAACGGCGGATTGGCGAGGATGTAGTCGGCCTTCAAATCCTTGAAGGCGTCGTTTTGGAACGAGCCTTGTTCGTTCCACGCGATGTGGGCTTCGATGCCGCGAATGGCCATGTTCATCATCGCCAGCCGCCAGGTGGTGTAGTTGGATTCCTGCCCGTAAATGGAAATATCGCCGATGCGTCCGCCGTGGGCTTCCACGAATTTTTCGCTCTGGACGAACATACCGCCCGAACCGCAGCACGGATCGAACACGCGGCCTTTGTAGGGCGCGAGCATTTCGATGAGCAGGCGCACGACGTGGCGCGGGGTGTAGAACTGGCCGCTCTGCTTGCCCTCGGCGCTGGCGAACTGGCTCAAAAAATATTCATACACGCGGCCAAGAACGTCCTTGGAACGGCTTTCACGGTCGCCGAGGCCAATCGTGCCGACGAGGTCAATGAGTTCGCCGAGCCGGTGTTTGTCGAGTGCGGGACGGGCGTAGTCTTTTGGCAGCACGCCTTTAAGTGTGGGATTGTCCTTCTCGACGGCGACCATCGCATCGTCGAGGTCTTTGCCGATGGTGGGCTGCTTGGCGCGTCCCTGCAAATACGACCATCGCGCGATTTTGTTGACCCAAAAAATGTTGTCGGCGGTGTATTCGTCGCGGTCTTCCGCATCTGCGGATTTATCTTTTGCCAGCGCGGCGTGCTTTTCCTCGAAGGCGTCGGAGATGTATTTGAGGAAAATGAGGCCGAGGACGACGTGCTTGTATTCGCCCGCGTCCATGTTGCCTTTGAGTTTTTCGGCGGCAGACCAAAGCGTCGCCTCGAAGCCCAAGGCCGAGCCGTTTGGCGGAGATTTTTTGCTGGCAACTGACGACATTGCGCGATAATGCCAAAGTGCGGCGCAAGTGACAAGCGAGCGTGTCTCCATTTGATCTAAATTTAATTTTTAATGCGCGCCATCGTTGTCACGAAAATTTGAAAGGCAGACAGCGTGACTGTGTGAACAATTCGTTCTTCATCTGAACCGTCGCTTCAGGTAAAAAGAACGCATGAGCGATCCATTGCCCGCCCCCACCGCCAGCAACACATTCGAGCGCATCAAGCGCGTCAATCCCGCCGGTGCGGAATTTTGGTCTGCGCGTGAACTCGCCCGCGTGCTGGAATATACGGATTTCCGCAACTTTACCGCCGTCATCACCAAGGCGCGCGAAGCGTGTGCGAACAGCGGCCATGCGGTTTCTGACCATTTCGTTGAAACCAACGAAATGGTCGGCATCGGGTCTGGAGCGCAACGCCCCATCGAGGATTGGACGCTTTCCCGTTATGCCTGTTATCTCGTCATTCAAAACGCCGATCCAAGCAAACCACTCGTGGCGCTGGGGCAAAGTTATTTTGCCGTGCAAACGCGGCGGCAGGAATTGGCCGATGACGAGGCGTTGAAGGAGGAGAAAACGCGTCTGTTACTGCGCGCCGAGATGAAGAAGCACAACAAGAATCTGGCGGGCGTGGCGAAACAGGCAGGCGTCGTCCAGCCGGTGGATTATGCCATCTTCATGGATCACGGCTATCGCGGGCTTTACGGCGGATTGACGGCCAAGGGCGTCCACCAGCGCAAACGGCTCAAGCCGAAAGAACCTTTGCTCGACCACATGGGCAGCACGGAACTGGCGGCAAATTTGTTCCGCGCGACGCAGACGGAGGATAAGTTGCGGCGCGAAAATGTGCGGAACAAGGAGCACGCCAACCGGATTCATGAGACCGTGGGACGGACGGTGCGCCGGACGATTCATGAACTGGGTGGCACGATGCCGGAAAATCTGCCACTGGCCGAGAACATCAAAAATGTCGAGAGTCGGGAGAAAAAACGTATCAAGGCCGAGCAGAAGAAACTGGCGGAAGGCGCGTCAGGAGCGAAAACGTGAAAATCCGGCGCGTTGTTTGCCGACCAGCTTGGTTGCGCGTAATCGCCACTCAATTGCATGGCTTCCCAAGGTTGTTTTGACAAAAGAAATGGCGATTAAAATTTCACGCAGAAGTGTCGTAGTTGGCTCTTTTTATACGGCACGCCTTACCTCTAACGTTCGTTAGTGATTTTGCGTTCGATAATTATCCGAAGATTATCTGAATTTAATTCTATTTTTATCCGAATTCTTTACGAGAAATTTATGAAGTATTTTTGACATATTTCCGAATACCTGAAAATGCTGCGTTTGCCATCTTTAGCTGCGTTATCAGTTCTGGCGCTGAAAGTATTCCTCGTGCGCAAATCCTAAAGGCAAGTTCCTGAAGCCGGGCGGCGGGTCAATTTGGAGCGCAGACGGATGAGGCGAGCAATAGATTGACGCGCCGACCGGCGATATAAAATCCAATTTCCAATTTGCGCGCACGATTTCAATCAAAGGTTTTTTGAATCGGTGATGCGCGGGCCAGGTTTGCGCCGCGACCACGGGCCGGGAATACGTTTCCGCTGTTCCTGTAAAGTCGGCGGGACGCTTTCCAGCACTGGTTTAGCAGGTGACGTTGTGAATGGTGCAATTGCCTTTGCGCCCGCTTTACGCTGGCGGACGGGTTTTTGGCCGATTACTTTACGGCAAAAGCGATGCAGGGTGTCTTTGGAAACAAAGACCTTTATTTCCTCCAAAATCAGGCGGATGTCATCATAGGTGGCCTTTTTTGCCAAAAGCACTTTAATTTGGGATTTGAACGGCAGCAACAATGCGAATTTACGCGATAGCTTGGGCTGATAGCTGCCAGCAAATTTCTTGAAGCGAGCCTGAATGTCCTCGGACGGATTGTTATCGCTCATAAAATGTCGGATTAAAATCAGATAATTATCAGACAAAAGCAAACATATTTCGGACAAACATCAGCTAGATTTCGGATAATTATCGAACGCAAAATCACTAACGAACGTTAGACGTAAGGCGTGCCATGAAAAATGATGCTTCCACGTCGCGTTCAATGCGCCCGGCACTTCATGTTTCAGTTCTCGTTCCAGCGACTCCATTTCACCCTCCATGCGCGCGATGTCTGCCGCCGACATTCCCTTTTTTCTCTTCGGCTCATCGGGATTGACTCGTTGATGTTGGACTGTTCCCAAGACCAGTGCTTCCGCGTAGCCAGTGAAAAAATTATTGTGTGTCACCATCAATTCCGCGATTTCGATCTGCCGCATCCCTTTGACCCGCTTTAATAACTGGATGGCGTGGGCCGAAATGTTCTTATCCTTCAATAACTCGACTGCTCGTTCATGAATGCCGTTCAGCAAATTTATGGACGCTTTCACGACGTGGAGCGGCATATTCAACGCCGCCGCCAACCGCTCCGGGCTAACCCCATCATTCACCGCCTTGACGATCATCCTATGTTCCTGAATTGGCGGGAGTCGGCTGACACGCGCATTATAGGTGTAGCATTCGTCGTCGGTGGCGATGATGCAATCGGCGGTCGTTTGTCCCAATTCTTTCAGCGCGACATAGCGCAAATGTCCGTTCTTTAGCATATATTTCCCCGGCGCATCTTTTTGCGGATATACCACTAACGGTTCGACGAGACCGACTTCCTTGATGGATGCCAGAATTTTTTTGTAACGCATGACGCCTTTGTGCAGGTCTTTGATTTGACGCATCGGCAAAATATCTTCCAGTGCCAGCCGGATTTTGCGCATCTCAAACCCGATTTTCATTTCATTCATGCCGCCTCCTTCTGCTTGGGTGACAGTTTCACCGACAAATATTTTGGCATCGTGGCCAGCGACTCCGCCCTTAACAACGTGAAGAAATTTTCATCGGCCAGCAGTTTATTGAAGGCCGTCACGATAAAAGACAGTCTAGCATCGCACACCCGCGACTTTTTTATCATCAGCTTCTGACGTTGGCTTTCCTTACGATACGCGTTCACCATGCTCTCGACACTGGTTTTGGTTTTTGTCCCAGCCCATTACCCCCGCGCTTTTTGCCGATGAGCCGCCGC
>JANYDP010000487.1 GCA_025363535.1 Verrucomicrobiota bacterium
AACGGTGGTTCGCCAGGAGCGCGATCAGCCCCGCGGCCGCCAGCCCCGCCAGCACCGCGAAGAAAATCTTCACCCAGCTCTTCGGATACTTGCCCGCGATCACTCCGGTGTATCCGTTGATGACGACCTGGAAATTCCGCGCACCGTAGTTGTAGGTTAGCAGCCAGAGTGGCGCGAGGATGTGCTTGAACGTCTGGCCGGAGTAATCACTGTCCACCTGGAGATTCCGATGTGTGTCGCCAGGAACCTGCGCACCACACAGGCCATACATTGCCTGATCCATCCCATCCCGCGCGGTTTTCGCGGCGCTGACGAGGTCAATTTGATAGCGCTCCACCACCCAGCCGGACAGGAAGCCTGCGTTGTAGGGAACCAGATCCTTCGTCGTCGGATACGGCTCAATCTTGCGCAACATTTCCGGCTGCACGCCGCGCGAGGCGGGGACGAGTTCGTCGTCGAAGAAATGATCCAGCGACCCGGCACTTGGCACCCAGCGGATTTTTTGCACCTGACGGCTCTGCTGTTTGCCATTCGCATCGATGTAGTATTCCGTCTCGTAGTAGTAATAGCCGCTCTCTGCCGTCCACTCGGCGTGAACCTGCGCGTCGAAGGTCCAGTAAGGAATGTAAAGTCCCTTGACCGTGTCCGTGAGTGCGGCGCGCTTGAGTTTGTTCGGCGCGAACCACCGGCTGCCGTACCACTGGCGGATGGTGTCGCGCACCTGCGTCTCGCTGATCTTCATCGGCAGCAGACTTTCCGGGCGGAACGCTTCCTTGATTTCCTCGTACGGCACGAGCGACGACGAGCCGCAGAAATCACAGCGCTGCCCGACGCGCGTGGCGTCGAAGACGGAAATGGCCTGGCAGCTCTGGCATTTGACGGAAGTCTTGGCCGCCTGCCAGCCGCGCTTGTCGTCGGGAATGCCGCGCAAGGCCGCGACCAGATCGTGCTCGACGATTTTTTCCTCACCGGTGGCGGAAAGCTCGGCCTGTGCGGGCGACGTGGTGCCGCAGAACGGGCAGATGAGCAGTTTCTTGGCGGGGTTCCATTGCGCCTCGCCGCCGCAGGAAGGGCAGGAGAATTTTTTTTGGGCGGTGGCTTCGGGCATAAGTGGGGAGATTAATGGTTGAAACTATCGTTGCATGATTCAATGCGATGCGTGTTCATTCAAACCTCCGGGCCAGGCCTACCATTTCAATTCCTGCAAGCGCCGCGCAACTTCCTCGGCGTTGGCTCGGTTGTTGAAGGCGCTGATGCGGAAGAAGCCTTCGCCCTTGGAGCCGAAGCCGCTGCCGGGGGTGATGACCACGTTGGCATCGCCGAGAATTTTATCGAACGCCTGCCAGCTCGTGATGCCTTTCGGCGTGCGGACCCAGATGTACGGCGCATTTACCCCGCCGAAAACTTTCAAGCCGGCCTTCTTCGCCCCCCGGCGCAGAATGCCTGCGTTGTCGAGGTAATGCTTGATGAGGCTGGCGACCTGTTGTTTTCCGTCGGGTGAATACAGCGCTTCCGCCGCGCGCTGAACAATGTAGGAAACGCCGTTGAACTTGGTGCTCATGCGGCGCGACCACAGCGGATGCAGCGGTTTGAACTCGCCAGACCTGGTTTGCGCGTTGAGTGATTTGGGAACCACGATGTAGGCGCACCGCGTGCCGGTGAAGCCACCGTTCTTCGAGAAGCTGCGGAACTCGATGGCGCAATTGCGCGCACCGGGAATTTCGTAGATCGAGTGCGGAATGCCCGGCTCAGTGATGTATGCCTCATACGCGGCGTCGAATAGGATGACGGACTTGTGTTCGAGCGCGTATTTGACCCACGCTTCAAGCTGTTCGCGCGTGGCCGCTGCGCCGGTCGGATTGTTCGGCGAGCAGAGATAAATCACGTCCACATGCTTCGTTGGCGGCTCGGGAATGAAACCGTTGCTCGGACGGCACGGCAGATAAACCAGTTTCGCGTAGGCACCCGCTTCATTGGCTTCGCCGGTGTGGCCGGCCATGACATTCGTGTCCACATAGACGGGATAAACCGGATCGCTGATGGCAATTTTGTTTTTCGCACCGAGGATGTCCAGGATGTTGCCGCAATCGCACTTCGACCCGTCGCTGACGAATATCTCGTCATCCGCCACGTCGAGACCCTGGTCGCGAAAATCATTTTGCGCGATGGCGTGGCGCAGCCATTCGTAACCCTGTTCGGGGCCGTAGCCTTTGAAGGAATCGCGCACGGCCATTTCGTCCACGGCCTTGTGCATCGCGGCGACGACCGCTGGTGGCAGGGGTTCCGTCACGTCGCCGATACCGCAACGGATGAGGCGTTTGGCGGCTTCGGGATGGGTGTCGCAGAAAGCCTTTACGCGCCGCCCAATTTCGGGGAAGAGGTAGCCGGCTTTCAGTTTCAAATAATTGTCGTTGAGCAATGCCATAACAGGGGCGGACAGTACCGCAAGCGCAGGGTTGAAGCAAGACGGCCCGCGCCTTTCACGCGGCCAGGTTCACGGAAAATATTTTGTTTTGATTCGCTGCCGCATCTGTTGGAACATCCCGCGCGCGCGATGCAAAATTATCCCAAACATTACTGCGGTGTGTTCGGTGTGTTCGGCCATCCGAACGCCGCCGAGCTGACTTACTATGGCCTGTATGCCTTGCAGCATCGCGGCCAGGAAAGCGCCGGCATCGTCACCAGCGACGGCAAGCAGTTCCGCGAGCACAAGGGCATGGGGCTGGTGCCGCAAATTTTCACCGGCTCCATTCTGCACGAACTCACTGGGCAGAACGCCATCGGCCACACGCGCTACTCGACGACCGGCTCGTCCCACATCCGGAACGCGCAGCCGCTCACGGTGGATTGCGGGCGTGGAAAAATCGCCATCGCCCACAACGGCAACCTCACGAACGCCTCCCAGTTGCGCGACGAACTCGAGGCACGCGGCCAGATCTTTCAGACCACGGTGGACAGTGAGATCATTCTCCACCTGCTGGCGCAGCCGCACATGAACGGCCAGGAAAACAGCCTGGTCCAATCCATCCGCCGCTTGGAAGGCGCGTATTCACTGGCGATTCTCACGGAAAATGAACTCATCGGCGTGCGCGATCCGCAGGGTTTCCGCCCGCTGTGCATCGGCAAGCTCAACGACGGCTGGGTGCTGTCGTCCGAGACCTGCGCGCTGGATTTGATCCACGCAAAGTTTGTGCGCGATGTGGAGCCGGGCGAGATCGTCGTCATCAGCAAGAGCGGCATCGAGAGTGTGCAGGCCTTTCCCGAACAGACGAAGCGGGCGTTCTGTATGTTCGAGTACGTTTACTTTGCGCGTCCGGACAGCACCATCGCAGATCGCAACGTCTATAAAGTCCGTGTCGAGATGGGCCGCCAACTCGCTCGCGAACACGCGGTGGACGCCGACCTCGTCATTCCCGTGCCGGACAGTGGTGTGTATGCCGCGCTGGGATATTCCGAGGAATCCAAAATTCCCTACGAGATGGCGTTCATCCGCAACCACTACGTCGGTCGCAGTTTTCTCCAGCCGTCGCAGCTCATCCGCGACTTCAACGTGCGCGTGAAGTTGAATCTCATCGGCGAACTGGTGAAGGGCAAGCGCGTCATCATCGTGGACGATTCCATCGTGCGCGGCACCACCTGCAAGACGCGGGTGAACACGCTCAAGGAAGCGGGCGCGAAGGAAGTTCATGTGCGCGTAAGCTGCGCACCACACATGAATCCGTGCGTGTACGGCATTGATTTTCCCGACCGCAGCAAGCTGATGGCAGCGAACAATACGGTGGATGAAATCCGCAAGTATCTGAATGCAGATTCGCTGCACTACCTTTCGCCCGAAGGCATGGTCAAGGCGACCAAGCTGCCGCGCAAAAATTTTTGCATGGCCTGCTGGGACGGCAAATATCCCGTGGCCTACGATCCGGCGACGGACAAGGAAAGCATGGAGCGCCGGAAGGGCCGCGTGCAGAGCCTGGCGGGGTCGCTCGCAAAAGAGAAACAGCAAATCAAGCTGCTCTGAATGGTTTGCGATTTATTGGTTTTATTTTCAAGCTGCGGAGCAATAGCCCACGGCTTGCGCCGCGGGCTACT
>JANYDP010000489.1 GCA_025363535.1 Verrucomicrobiota bacterium
ATGCACCCAGCCCATCGCCATCGGCAGCGCCAGCGCCGCCGCCGCCGCCACGGGCCAGGCCCAGTGCCATTCGCGCAGCGCCATCGGCAGCAGCACGCCGGTGAGCGCGAACATGGCGCCGACCGACAGGTCAATGCCACCGGTGATGATGACCAGGCCGAGACCGAGGCTGAAGATGCCGTAGATGCCGACGAGGTTGGCGTTGTTCGCGAGGTTCGCCGCCGACAGGAATTGCGGGTTCTTCAACGACGTCGCCACGCACAGCGCGACGAGCAGGCTTAAAATGCCGAGTTCTTTTTTCATTTCACAAAAATTATTTAACCACGAAATACACGAAACACATGAAAGCAAAAATTATTTTTGGTCATCAGCCGAATAGAGAACACGCTTCGGCATGACAAAGCCGGTTCGCTTCGAAACATCAATCGTTGTAGTCGCCCCTTTGCCCCCAAATCGGCCGACTATCCGCCAATTTCCTGGAAACGGCCATAGTCTGGTCCGCTTTGCCACCAAGTTATCTCGACTCCATGGAATTTTTAATTTGAGAGCCTTGCGTTCAGCGAGATTGATTGCCTCATCTTTCGTCATGTTCTAAAAACTTTTCGTGTGCTTCGTGTATTTCGTGGTTAATAAAAATCAGTTCGCCGCCGCCTTCGCCGCCGCGATGGTTTTGCCGACGGCGAGGTTCATCACGTTTTCCTCGTTGCAATCGGCGCGGTCGAGGACGCCCGTAATGCGGCCTTCGTGCATCACTGCCACGCGGTCGCTCACGTTCAGCACCTCTTCCATGTCCGAGCTGATCATCAGGATCACCGCGCCGTTGTCGGCCAGCGTGCGCATGATTTTGTAAATCTCCGCTTTCGCGCCGACGTCAATGCCGCGCGTTGGCTCATCGAGGATCATCACCTTGGGCGACATGGAAAGCCATTTGCCGAGCACGACCTTTTGTTGGTTGCCGCCGCTGAGATTGAGCACGCGCGTTTCACAGCCGGGCGTTTTTACTTTGAGCGACGCGATCTGCTCGTTGGCCACCTTTGTTTCCTGGTCGCGGCGGATCATGAAAAGCTGCGTGAATTTTTCCAGCGACGGCAGCGTGGTGTTCTCACGGACAGTCATGCTGGTCACGAGGCCTTCGCCGCGCCGGTCTTCCGGGACGAGATAAATGCCGTGGCCGATGGCGTCGCGCGGGGAGGAAATTTTCAACGTCTCGCCGCCGATGGTGACTTCCGCGCCGCCGTTCGGATCCAGGCCAACGACGGCCTTCACCAGCTCGGAACGCCCCGCGCCCACGAGTCCGGCGAAGCCAAGAATTTCACCGCGCGCTGCGTCGAACGAAACTGTCTTCGACGGATAGCGGCCGGACTGCGCGTTGCGAACCTTGAAATAGCCGGGCGTTTTCACGGCGGTGGAGGCGGCGTAGAAACTTTTGATTTCACGCCCGACCATCAGGCTCACGATGCGGTCATGGCTGATTTCAGGTCGGTCCAGGCCGCCGGCGTTTTTGCCGTCGCGGAACACAACGACGCGGTCGGCGCAGTGATCCACTTCGGCAAGGCGGTGGGAAATATAGACGACGCTCACACCGGACTTGCTCAGTTCGCCGACGAGTTCCAGCAGGCGTTCCGTCTCGGTCAACGTCAGCGAGGACGTGGGTTCGTCCATGATGATGATGCGCGCGTTGAGTGAGAGCGCTTTGGCGATCTCCACCATCTGCTGCTGCGCGAGGGATAATTTGTCGAGCCGCGTGCGGCTGGAAATGTTCAGGCCCAGCCGCTGGAGCAACGGTTCCGTGTCGGCGTGGATTTTTTTCCGGTCAATCAGCTTGAACGGTGTGATGAGCGGTTCGCGGCCCAGAAAAACATTCGCCGCCACGTCGAGGTTGTCGAGGACGTTGAGTTCCTGGTGGATGAACGCGATGCCGAGCTTCATCGCGTCCACGACGTTGTTGATCTGCACCGGCCGGCCGTCCACAAGTATTTCGCCGCCGTCGGGCTGATACACGCCGCCGAGGATTTTCATCATCGTGGATTTGCCCGCGCCGTTCTCGCCGCAGAGCGCGACGACCTCGCCCTGGCCGACTTCGAGGCTGACGTTGTCGAGCGCGATGACGCCGGGGAAGCGTTTCTGCACGCCGCGCATCTGGAGCAAAGGTGTGTTGGCCATATTGGTATGCGATTAAAGTGCGCCAAAGTGTGCAAAAGTCCGCCGGAAATTACAAAGGTTGTTTGCAAAAAAACGGCGACGGAGGTTTCCTTCCGCCGCCGCCGTAAAACTGCCGGGGCTACTTGCCGAGCTGCTGCTTCAGGCGCGCGGAGAATTCCGCCACGTTGTCCTTCTTGACGCTCAACGTCGAGACGATCTGCTTGCCGCCCGCGAGCGCTTCCTTGTCGCCATTCAGATATTTCGTCATGCGCAGGATGGATTGCCGTCCGAATTCATACGGCTGCTGCACCACCGTGCCGTAAATCGCGCCGCTGGCGATGCCGGCGAGCGCTTCTTCTTCTTCGTCAAAGCACACGATCTTCACCGCGCCGACCTTGCCGCTGCTCTTCACGCCGTTGAGGATGGCCGGGCCGTTGTAGCTCCAGAGGCCGACCAATGCGGCGATGTCTGGATATTTCACGAGCGTGTCTTCGACGTTCTTCTGCGCGCGCGCGCGGTCGGTTTCGTCCGTGCGAACGTCCACGATTTCCACCTTCGAGCCTGCGAGTTCCTTCTTGATGCCGGCGAAGCGTTCCTGCGCGTTGGCCGCGTCGAGCGTGCCGACGAACACCATGATCTTGCCACCGTTGGGCAGCGCTTCCTTGATCAGCTTGCCAGCCTCGGTGCCGGCCGCCGTGTTGTCGGTGCCGATGTAGCACACGCGCTTGCTTTTCGGCGCGTCGCTGTCGTGGCAGATCAACAGCGTCTGGCCGGCGATCTTGTCGAGGAACTCCGTCTGGTTCGCCGGATCAATCGGGCTGACCGCGATGCCGTCCACGCCTTTCGCGAGCAGATCGTCGAGCATCTGGCGCTGTGTGCCAGCCTGGCCGTCGGAAGGAATGCGGAAATCCACCTCGACTGCGCCGTTCAATTCCTTGACCGCCGCGTCGGTGCCGGCGTGGGCAATCGTCCAGAACGGCGAGGCGTTGTTGACGACGAAGGCGAGTTTGAGCTTTTTGCCGGACGCGGCTTTCGGAGTGCCGGCGTCGCCGGAAGATTCCTTTTGACCGCAGCCGGGGGCGACGATGGCCAGCGCCAGTGCGAGGGTGAACAGCTTTGCTTGATTGAATTTCATTGCGTGAGTTTGGTTTGGTGAGGTTGGGGTTTAACGGACGGAGAATTTATACACGATTGAGTTTTTGAAAGTCTGGCCCGGGCGCAGGACGGTGGTTGGGAAGCTCGGATGATTCGGCGAGTCGGGGTAATGCTGCGGCTCGAAGCAGAGGCCGTTGCGGAACTGATACGTCCAGCCGCCCTTACCTGTGATGGTGCCGTCCAGAAAGTTGCCGGTGTAGAACTGTGTGCCGGGTTCCGTGGAAAAAACTTCCATGACGCGCCCGCTGGTCGGCTCGTAAACGCGCGCTACAAAGGCGAGTTCGCCGACCTTCTTGTTGACCACCCAGTTGTGATCGTAGCCGTTGCCGAGCTTGAGTTGTTCGTCGCTGGCATTGATGCGCTCGCCGACGGTGTGCGGCGTCGTGAAATCGAACGGCGTGCCCATGACTGGGCGCAGTTCGCCGGTGGGAATCAGGTTTGCGTCCACGGCGGTGAATTTATCCGCATGGATCGTGACCTCGTGGTTCAGCACGTCGCCGTGGCCGGCGAGGTTGAAGTACGAATGATGCGTCAGATTGAGAACCGTGGGCTTGTCCGTCGTGGCGGAAAATTCCACGCGCAGCGCGTTGTCTTCGGTGAGGGTATAAGTGGCGGTGACTTTCAAATTGCCGGGAAAACCTTCCTCGCCGTCCTTGCTCAAATAACTCAACTCCAGCGAAGCCTCTTTGTCGGTGGCACGCTGGCGGACGACTTCCCAAGCCACCTTGTCGAAGGCCTTGAGGCCGCCGTGCAGGCAGTTCGGCGCGTTGTTTACGGGCAGCGTGTAGGTCTGGCCGTCCAGCGTGAATTTTCCATTGGCGATGCGGTTGCCGTAGCGTCCGACGAGCGCACCGAAGTACGGCGTGCTTTTAAGGTAGCCGTCGAGATTGTCGTAGCCGAGCACGACATCGCCGAGCTTGCCGCTCTTGTCGGCCACTTTCAACGACGTGACGATGCCGCCGTAGTTCATGATCTGCGCCTCGGAACCCTTCGCGTTGCGCAAGGTGAAAAGGTCAACGGCCTTGCCGTCAGCCGTCTTGCCGAAGGATTGCCGGCCGATGTAGCCGGACGAACCGCCTGTCGTCGCACAGCCGACGATGCCGGCGACGCAAACAACGGCTCCGATGAGTAACAGGGTTTCGATCATTTTATTTTTCACGGTTGGGATGGGTTGAAACGGTTTCTTATTTCAAAAGATTTTGCACCACGCTGGCGGGGACTTGCAATGCCGTCCCGTGCCGGATGCCTTTGGGAAACGACACCTGGGCGGAAATGTCCTGCCAATGTTCCAAGTCAGATGATTTCACAGCCCCGTAATACTTGGGGCTGCCGTAATGGTCAAAATAAATATAGAACGCGCCGCCGATGTCCAGCGCCGTCGGGCCTTCCACCCAGTTCGTCGTGAGCGTCGGGCCAACTTTGCCGAAAGGCCCCTGCGGATCGTTCGCCACCGCGAGATGCAAATCTTTTTTCACCGGGTTTTTCGTTTCGTCCTTCACGACCAGATAAAATTTTCCCTTCGCCGGCAGAATCATCGCGTCAATCGCGTTGAATCCGCCGTCGTAAAATAATTTCGTCTGGCTGAACGTCTGAAAATCCTTTGTCGTCACGCAGTAGATGCGATGGTTGTTGTCGCCGGAATTTTCCGTTTCAGGAAATTTTCCCGGAATCGTGCTCGCCCAAAAAACGATCCACTCGCCGCGCTTCGCGTCGTAAAATAATTCCGGCGCCCAGACATTTTTGCAATCCGGCGCGTCTTCCATCACCGGAATCGCGCGCTGCTCCGACCAATGGATTAAATCCTTCGACTCCGCATAACCAAACACCGGCGGCCGGCCCCAGCTCGTCGTCCAAACCATGTGAAACATCCCGTCCGGCCCGAGCGCGAGACTCGTATCGCGCATCAATTTTCCGCCGACTTCCGGCTTGAGAAAACCGCTGCCGGACGAAGATTTGATTTCCGTCCACTTCAAACCATCCGCGCTCGTCGCCAGTTGCAACCCGCCCTGCCCGTTCGGCTCGCGGAAAAATGAAAACAGGAAAACAGAATTGGTGTCAGCGGCGATGCTGGAAATCAACGACAACAACATTGCCACGCTCAAAAAAGCGGCGGAGGGCCGCCGCACTCCAAGACGCTGGCGCGACGACTCACACGCATCCACATTCGCGAAGCGTCTTGGAGTGCGCCAGCCCTCTGGCGCTTTTCCCCGGACACTGGACAGGCACGGATGATTCGGATTGCATGCTTCAACATTCATTCGGATTTCGTCATTCGTCATTCGGATTTATTTCTGCCCGTAAGTCGCCTTCGGCCCGTGCTTACGCATGAAATGCTTGTCCAGCAACACCGACTGCATCGGCTTGATCTTCGGATTGATGCGCAACGTCTCGCTGTTCAGCCGCGCGATGAATTCCAGCACGCCCGCGTTGTGGACCGCGTCCGCCACGTCCTTGCCCCACGTGAACGGCCCGTGACTCGCCACCAGCACGGCGGGATGCTGCATTGGATCGAACTTCAGTTTCTTGAACGTCTCCACGATGACGTCGCCCGTGTTCGCCTCGTAATCGTTTTTGATTTCCGCCGGCGTCAGTTTGCGCGTGCACGGCACTTCGCCATACCAGTAATCCGCCTGCGTCGTGCCGTAGGCGAGCAACGGTTTTTGCGCCTGCGCCCACGCCGTCGCGAACAGACTGTGCGTATGCACCACGCCGCCGACACTCGCAAACGCGCGATACAAAACCAGATGCGTCGCCGTGTCCGAACTCGGCTTGAGTTTGCCCTCGACGACCGCGCCGGTCTTGAGCGACACGCAGACCATGTGTTCCGGCTTCATCTCCGAATACGGCACGCCGCTCGGCTTGATGACCATCACGCCGCGCTCGCGATCCACCGCACTGGCGTTGCCCCACGTCTGGATGACCAGACCTTCGGCGACCAGATCAAGGTTCGCCTTGCACACTTCCGCTTTTAATTTTTCGAGCATAATAAATTTTCTTTAGCCACAGATTGAACACAGATGAAACACGAATAAAAAATTAAAGCTCATACAAAAATTTTAGTCCTGTGATACGCCAAATAATTGGCGGTTTCGGAAGATGGTTTTATGGAAAGCGTTTTACCAACGATTCCAAATATTTTCCGTTCCGACTGAGAAAGTTTAGATGAGACAAGCATCTTTCCAGAATCCTCGAATGAAATTAAACCTGCATCAAATAATTTGTGCAGACTGGCTGTCAGAAGAATGCCGTTATTAGGATCAAGCCTTTCACCGCCGTTTGAATCTGCCCACGGCTTTATGTGTGACGCTTCGAGTGCGGCCATTGTAATTGAGCCAGTAACAGCACAACGGTGATTCCAGAGTTCTCGCACTTCTGATCCAAATTCGCCCTGACCAAGACGGACAGTGACCTGCGCTTCCATCGTTGTTGGGTCAGTTGTCGTGTTGGATATAATTGTTTTAATGTCTGCTAGCGTGCTGTCTCCAAATCTGCTTTTAGGGTTTCCCCATGTATCGTAGAGGAAGTCTGTGAATTCATACATTGTCCATCTGGACATGATTTCGTCATCAGACTTGAAGGTCAGCAACAACTCCCCTTTCTTAAATACATCAAGATTTTCATTCGGCACTGTCAATGGAATCTCCCTCAAAAAATCGTCAATATATCTCTCTGAAAAAATATTCAGATGTTTTTCCGGGTAATACAGGAACAGTATTTTTCCTTTGAATGTCTGGGAAATATCAATCTGGTGAATTGCTTTTAAGTCGTTGACACGTCCTGCTTCAAGCAAACGAACGATTTGGTCACGTTGATATTTAAGCGCATCGTTTTCATTCTTAAAATTCTTTGTGAACTTGTAGCGTTGCGTTTTCTGTTCACAAAACACTCTGAAGGATGATGGAAAAGGCTTGATGCGCCCCAATTTGTCGGTCTCATACACAACCCAATAGCAAAAGCTGTCCCTGCAAATTTTGCCGTCCCTGTTGCGTTTACCAACAACATATTCGTCCAGTTTTAATAGTGGAATCCGACTGGGCGGGAATTTGGCTACAAATTTACGGCGGATTTCCTCAAGCTCACGATAGCGAGACTGCTTTGCTTTTCTTGCAAGTTCAAAGCCATCTCGTTTAATACGAAGCTTGTTTTCAGTTATCATTTAATTTTCCAAATCTGTGTTCAATCCGTGTTTCATCTGTGGCTAAAATTATTTCCTCGCCCGGCTGCGAATCTCTATCAACTTCTTCATCACGCCATACAGATTGCCGTTCCACTGCTTCGTGCCGAAGGCGTCGTGGAGTTGCTTGTAGAGCGCGTAAAGTTCCTTGTAAACCGCGTGGGCTTTCGGGTTCGGCTTGTAAACGGTCGGCTTGAGGCCGGTCATCTTCTTCTGCGCCGTGGCGAAGTCCTTATGCGCGCCCGCGACGACCGCCGCCGCGATGGCCGAGCCGAGCGCACAGGTTTGCGCCGAGCGGCTGATCTTCATCGGACGGCCCGTGATGTCCGCGTAGGTCTGCATGACGAGCGCGCTTTTCTCCGCGATGCCGCCGCAATTCACCACTTCGGAAATCTTGCAGCCGTATTCCTCGTAGCGATTGATGATGGTCAGCGCGCCATAAGCCGTCGCCTCAATGAGCGCGCGATAAACTTCCGCCGGGTTCGTGTAAAGCGTCTGGCCGACGAGCAGACCGGTGAGCTGCTGGTCCACGAGCACGGTGCGATTGCCATTGTTCCAGTCGAGCGCGAGCAAACCGCTTTCGCCGGGCTGAAGTTTCAATGCGGCTTTCGTGAGTTCTTCGTGCGAAGCAACTGCGTTGCGGCCACCACTTGCCGCCGGACGAATATAATTTACCCACCAATTAAAAATATCGCCGACCGCTGATTGCCCAGCCTCGATGCCGAAGTAACCCGGAACAACGCTGCCGTCCACGATGCCGCAGACGCCGGGAATGTCCGCGAGCGTAGTGGGACGGGCGTCC
>JANYDP010000135.1 GCA_025363535.1 Verrucomicrobiota bacterium
TATTTTCGGCGGCGGCGGGCGGCCAGGCCTGCGAGCGCGAGGAGCGCCCCGGCGGCAGGCTCGGGCACCGGGTTGTAAACAATCACATCTTGATAGGCATGTTGCGGGTCATGCGGCTGGCCCGGTGCCCACAGATTCAACACCGAAACCCCATGCGCCCCGTTGTCGGGGGCAAAACTGGCGGCCGGCCCGCCCAGGGCCGCGTCCGCTGCCACCACATACAGGTTGTTGGCCTGGCCGCTGTACATCGTGGGGTTCATCAAATACCAGATGGCGTTCTGCAGGTAGTAGGCGCTGTAAAACACCCCTGCCGTGCGGCTGGCCCCCGGGTAAACGTAGGTGGGCGCATTGGCGTAATTGTAGTTCAACTGGCCCGTGGCAAACTGCTGGTAGAGATACGCCACGCCCGCCGAAAGCTTGTCGCCGGTGAAGACGGTGACATTGTTAAAGGTCACATCATAGGTCAGGGCCGAGGCGATATACTCATTCCGCTCCAAGCAGAACGTCTGAAAACTGCCGCCGTAACCGCCCTGGTTCATCGTAAACGGACTGTACGCCCCCAGTTGCGACGCCACCCCCGCATCCGGCACCACCGTAAACTCACCCCCGCTGCCAATCTGCCACGGCCCAAACCCAGGCACCACCGTGATCTGATTCGCCAGCACCGGCGTCGTCAGCGAGAAAACTCCCGCCACTGCTGCCACAATCAAGGATTGCAGCCCGGAAGCCGCCGTGCGGCCTTTACATAAAAAATAGTTCATAAACAAAAAACAAAAACGTTATTGCCAGACAGACAATATCTAACCTATTGAGCGTTGCAACCAAATTAGCCTACGCAACTATACGGACAAACAGATTTCAGTTGGCTTGCATTGTAACCAATACCCTAAACTACTGCGGTTTCACTTATCCTTTTTTTGCTGAAATGGATTAACTCAAAATTTCAGAGATGCGTCAAATGTTTTTTTGACTTTTTGACGCAGACTCAATCATCACTGGAGATGCCATAAAGAAGTCGCGTGAACAAAAGCCGCGCGTATCAGTGAAAACGTCTTCCAAACGGTGGCACGCCAGATGGCACACGATGAAATGACAAGCACCTTAAAATCGAGCATCTGCATCACTTTTCAATCTTACGTTTGTCAGCATCGTGGCATCGCACCTTTTCCGATTTATTTGTGCCGAGTGATGCCACTTGCACCGAGCCGAATTTGATCAATTACGATTCCGGGATCCACCATCCACACGTTCAACAGGTGCTGCCCGGCGCGCTCAATGAGGTTCGTGAATCCGGCCTCAGTAATATTCCGCAGTACATTGGTTTGCCATTGCCGGTCGCGCTCGGTAGTGGAGGCCGGGAACGAAATAATTGCCGGCAGCGCGTTGTCCCATGCCAGCGCGCACCGCTGCGGCCGGCCAGCCTCGACGGAAAACGTCGGCAACGCCCGTATCGTCGCCGACCAATCACCCGACGTCGGCAAGCACACGGAAAAAATCAGGCGCGGTGATTCTGCCTGGATTCGTTCCGGCGTCTCGCGCACGGAAATTTTGACCGGGAATATGGCAACTGCCGCGCCGTTGTAGCCCAACCCCATTATCGTCCGCCAACTTGCGTCCAAGCCCGGGACAAATTGCGATGCGTGCTCGGCCTCCATCACAATCGGACGGCTGGCCTGCACAGAACCTGCGGCGGCGCGCAGCTTTTCCGTCGCCGAGGGAGGCGGTCGGACCGGCTGCGCTTGGGATGGGGGCGGTGCGGGAATGTTGAACGCCACCTGCGCGCGCGGATTTGCCATCATCATCCCGCGCCATTTTCCGCCAGCGATGGCGCGGTTATACGTTTCCGTTAGGCATTCGATTTCCTTTTGTGCCCGTTGCGCCTCGGCCAACTGAGGCTCCCTTTCCCCGCCCGCCGCATATTTCACGAGCGCCAGCGCCTTTTCATTGATGAGCGCGGCAACATGAACCGGGTAGGCCACCAGTTCAAAAAATCCGTCACGCGCCTCCGGCCCGAGTTTTCTTTCCGCCCACTCCACGCGCTTTCTGAGCTTGCGCCACGCATCAAGTCGCGGTTGAACTTCGTCACCATCACGTGTCAGCGAAAACGTATTGGTCAGTTCAATACCCAGGTACTCCGGCTTGCGTCGAAAATTGAGGCGGTAGTATTCGGCAAGGATTGCGGTGAGTTCAGGAGCGTTCCCCGCACCAAAGTCGCGGGCCAGTTGCTTTTCAAGCAAGTCATACGTATTCGTCCCGTTCCACACATGTGGATTCCACGCGAGCTTCAGGAAAAATTCGATGTCAAGTTCCGCCGGCTTCAAATCGCCCACGTTGACAACCCAAAGCCGGTCCGCCCCGTAGTCGTATGCCTTTGTCATCTCCTCGGCGATCAGCGCCGGCGGCGTGGTGCAAAGCCAAAGATAATCGTGCGGCGCACCCCAGTACGAGACGTGATAATAGACCCCTGCCCCGCCGCTGCGTTGACGCTCACGGGCGTTGGAAAACTGGCGGATGTAACCGTAATTATCATCTGGCCACACCAATGTGATGTCCTCAGGAATGTCCGGCGCAAGCCGGTAGAGCGGCAGCACCTCCTTGTAGGGACAGAAAATCTGCGGCACCTGCGCGACGTTCGGGTTGACCAAGCGCGCGAGCAGCCCACGCTGGTCGCTGATGATGCGGTGCAGCCGCTCCGCCTTCTCGCGCTCCGTGCCGCCGCCGGGCATCGCACCGTCGTGAATGCCCCTCATGCCAAGCGTGTAAATGCTTTCATATTTTCCATTTTCCTGAACACGCTGCTCCCAAAACTTTAGGACCCCGTCGCGGTTGTTCACGTAATTGTATTCCCCGTTTAAGTCCGTCTTCCACTCATCCACGTTGTCACGCAGCATCTGCTCGCAATGCGACGATCCCATCACGATGCCGTAGGTGTCGGCGATCTCCTTGTTCGTCGGATAAAAATTAAACGCCCGCGTGTCCGGATGCATCGCCGGCCAGAGATAATTCGCGCGCAGGCGCAGTAGCAGTTCAAAAATCTTCGCGTACGTCTTTGGCCCGATGTTGCCCGTCTCCGGCTCGAAGGTCTTGCTCGCCCACGGACGCAAACCCCAGTCCTCATCATTCAGGAAAATGCCGCGATACTTCACCGCCGGCGGGCCTTGCTTGCGCAGGTCGCCGTGCAGCGCCAAATTCTTTTGCCGCTGCACCGGCACATCCGCCCACCAATGCCACGGCGACACGCCGATCATTTCGGACAATTCATAAATGCCATAGATCGTCCCGCGCCGGTCGCTGCCGGCGATGACCAGCGCCCGTTTTACGCCCGGCAACGGATTCTCCACGATCTGAAGCACGTAACCTTCCCACTGGCCGGCGACGCCGTTGGTTTCCAATTTCCCCGTTGCCGCCAAAGCATCAATGCATTTGCTCCGTCCCAGCGTTCCAATGATGACGCAGCCGTCTTCCGGTTCCGCCGCCAGCGCGGGCTTGGTTCCGCCGACACTTTCGAGGTCGGTGACCAAATCACCGACGGCGCGCAACACAGCGCGATCTTCGGACGGCTCAATAAAAATCGCCGCCGGTTTGCTGGCCCGCAGCAAAATGAAATCGTCACGCCGCGGCGAACTAGCAAGCGCGAGTTCCGCCTTGGTTGTGGAAAGATTCAAGGTCAGCCAACCCGCCATGAATGCTGCTCCAAACCAACCCCGCACGCCGGCGGAACAGTTCCGTCGCGTTCTGCGTTTTGCATGACTTGACAGGTTCATAGTTAACGACCCAGTCCGTCTTTGATTTCAGCCGGCCGGGACTCGACTTGGAGAGTTGCCGGTTCCAGCCCGGCGCGGGTGGCGGTCAAAGTAATTTTTCCAGGCGCAAGCGTCGAACGGATGGCTACGCGGTTGATGCCGCACTCGGTGTCGAGCCAGAGGTTGTTCACGGAGTTTATTTTGCCGCTGTTGTAACCGCCGCGCCAGATGGCCGTGCCGGCGAGTTTGAAATCCACGCGCGCCTCGTCGGTCGGACAACGCTGACCGTTCGCATCCACCACTTCAACGTCGAACAGCACCACGTCAACGCCATCCGCCTTGAAACCTTCGGGCGAAACGATGGGCGTGAGCTTCAGCCGCTTCGGTTCGCCAGCAGTGTTGCTTTCCATTTGTGCAACCGCTTTATCTTTGGTCGTCGCGATGGCTTTGACGGAGCCGGGCGAAAACTTAATTTCGGGAAACGCAAAAATATATCCGCTCGTCGGCGCGGAAGATTTGCCAACGGATTTTTCGTTCACGAATAATTCGACGGCATCGCAGTGATTCGCCGCCACGTAAATTGTCTTCACCGTGTTCGTCGGATAATTCCAGTGGCCGATGATGTGGAGGTCCGGCGCGGCGCTCTGCATCACGCGATAAACGTAGTAAGCCTGTTTCGGCAGTCGCACGGAATCCACTTTGCCGCTGACGCGACACACTTCGCTGCTGTCCTGCCGGCCGTCGGCATTCGAGTCCGACCAGTAGATCGAGGCATAGCCCGCCCATTTCGAGTGCGCCGGATCAGGATTGGAAATTTTGTTGATGGTGTAGGCGTGATAGCGCTCCGCCGCTGCGAGGCAGAACGTCTCCGAGTTCCAATCGTAGGTATCGTTCGGACCTTTCTTAAAACCAAAATGCGGCGGCGAGAAATTATCCCAGAAACATCGCGCGGCCTCGTCGCGGAAATCTTCCGTCTCAATGAAGGGCGCGCGGTCGCGGCGTTCGGCGCTGTAGGCGCGAAAGAGCGCGGAACCATTGGTGAGCTTGTCCGTGCGCGGATCCTGCCCGATCATCACGCCGAAGTATTCGGCGATGGGTGTCGAACCGGAATCATTGAGCGTGCGGCAGCCCATCACGCGCCCGCCGTTCGGATCAAATTCCTTCCGCAAGTCCACCATCTGCTGTAGATGCCCCGGTGAAATGGAATTGTTTCCGGCCTCCCAAAACAAAATGCTCGGCGCATTGCGGAAATAAATCATCGCGTCACGCATCACTTCCATGCGTTGTTCCCATTGACGACCGACAACATCCTTCTCCTTGTCGCCCGCCGGACAGATTTGCACGATGCCCGTTTTGTCACACGCGCGCACGTCGGCGGCCTGCGGTGCGACGTGCATCCAGCGGATGTAATTCGCGTGGGTGCTGCGGATAAGCTGCGCATTGAAGTCGTGCATCCAATCGGGATACGCCTGACCGAGTCCCGCCCAATCATCCGACGAACGTTGGGCATAGCCGGTGAGCCAGACGAACTTGTCGTTCAGATAAACGCCGCCTGCACCAACGCCGCCTTTGAACTCGGCCTTGCGAAAACCGGTTTTGATTTTCTGCACGTCCACGACTTTGTCATTCACCAAGAGCAGTGAATAAACATCGTAAAGATAGGGCTGTGCATCGCTCCAGAATTGCGCGCCTGCCAACTTGCCGCTTGCCGTGAAATTCTCCGTTTGCCCGTTCACCAAATCCAGCGCGTCGCTGGAAACTTTCGCGCAAACTTTCCCGTCCGCATCCACGACCACCGCCGAGAGCGTGATGGATTGCTGGTCGCCAGATTCATTTTTCACCTGCGCCTCGATGTTCACGTCGCAGGTTTTATTGCTGATAGAAAAATTCGACGGCCAGACATACACGCCTGTGGTCTTGAGATTTTCGTAGAGCGGTAGCGTCTGATAAACCTTGCCGGTGAGATGCAGCCAGATGTTGTGGTTCAGCCCGCCGTAGTTGGGATTGAACGCGCGCCCCATCCACTCGAACTCCGCGCCGGTCGCTTCTTCCTTGTAATCGTTGCTGTTGTCCACCTTCACGGCGATTATGTTGTCCGCGTCACCGAAATTCACAAACTCCGTGAGATCAAGACCACAGGCCGTGACGCCGTTTTCAAAACGGCCCACCAGTTTTCCATTGACCCAGAATCTGCCGGCCTGCTTCAAACCTTCAAACTCCAGAAAAACTTTCCCACCCTTCGCGCCGGCGGGCAGTTTGAAATGTTTCCGATACCACGCGATGCCTGCGTAGGCGTGCCGGTCGCCGCCGCTGTGGCTGATGATCTGCGCGTAAGAATCCGTGTCGTTGTAGGTGTGCGGCGCACTGACGTCACTCCACTTCGCGTCGTCGAAGGAAACTTGCTCCACGTTGGTCACGTCCTCGCGGATGAATTTCCAGCCGGGATTAAAGTTGAACGTCGCGCGCGGTGACGCAGGCGGCGTGAATTTGATTTCTGCCGCTGTGAGTGGCGTGGCCAGTGCCGCCAGCGTGACGGCCAGGAGGAATAGTTTTTTCATGGTCAGTGTGATTTGTAAAAATTGAATTTTCAAGGCGCGGCAATCACCCACCGTTGCGCTTCGTTGCTGTTGAACGGCCGCAGCGCGATGCCGTTGCCGGATTTGGTTTTGAACATGGTGGTGAGCGCGAGCTTGCCGGTCTTGGAGGCGATGCGATGGCTGCCGTCCGTGAGCTGATCAATTTTCCAAAGCTGGTTGTCCGCACCGATGAATGGGGCTGATGTCGCTGTTTCACCAATCGCCGTCAAAACATTTTCACCTGCCGCGCTCGTGATTTTATAAAAGCCCCCGCCAGCGGATGTGATATTCCACTTCTGATTCTCGCGAACCAGGTAGCGCGCCGTCTCGACGGCGTTGGTCGAGGCTTGCAGAATCATGCCGGTGCGCTGCGAGCGGATTTGATACGTGCCTTCGCGGAGACTTTCACCGGGCATGGGCCAGCCATCAGCCGTCCAGAGCAGCGGGCGGATGTCGAGGATAGAGCGACCGGCGCGGCCAACCATGCCCTCATCGTGGCAGGAAAATTTTTCCACGCCGTCATCCAGCAGCAGGCCAAAATGTCCGGGGCCGATGTATGCGCCTTCCGACGCCAGGAACAATCCGCCGCCGCCTTCGGTCATGCGTTCGCCAAAGTGATCCAGATACGGCCCGGTGATTTTGGGCGAGCGCCCGACGCGGATGTTGTAAGTGCTGTTCGTGCCCTGGCAGCAGCCGCCGTGATTCACGAACAGATAAAAATTTCCGTCGTGAAAAACAATGTCCGACGCCTCGCTCTGATTGGCGATGACGGTAACAGGTGAGTTGGTGGCGATGCGCAGCCCGGTTTTGGGATTCAGTTCCACCAGTTCGATGTTGCCGTGATACGAGCCGTAGCAAAGCCACAGCGTCCCGTCCGGCGCATGAATCACCCCGGGGTCAATCGCGTTCAGGTTTTCACCTTCGCTGGAGCGAACCACCATGCCGCGATCCGTCCATTTGCAATTGGGATTGTTGGTGTTCAGCGTGGGATTGGTCAGCAGGCCGACGGCGGAAACATACTGCCCCCAAAACGAGATGGAATAATACAAATAGTATTCGCCGTTCAACTGGAGGATGTCTGGTGCCCACACGCTCTGACCGTCGTTCTTCGGACAAAATTGCTTCACCGAATCAGGGATGCGCTCAAAAACTTTTCCGCCGCGTTGCCAGTTAAAGCCGTTGCTGGACGTGAGCACGGAGATGCCGCGACCGGTGCCGAAGACATAATAATTTCCGTCGCACTGGATGACGGTGGACGGATCGTGAATGCCAATTGCGCCTTCAAGTGCCAACAACGCATTGCCGCTCCAAGCGAAAAGGCTCAGTGCGCAAAACAATTTGTGGATCGTCCGCACATTGAATCGTGGAGGTTGAGCGTGCATTTGATGACTTAGGCAGCCGTTAGTTTGTTTCGAGCAACTGAATCGTCGTGGCCGGGCCGAGGTCGGCAGGCGGCGTCCACGCGCGCAAGGCCCAGACGATTTTTTTGTCCGGCGTCACTTCGATGGCCTGCACGGGCAGATTGTTGGTGTCCAGCCTCGCCGACCAAGGATTGAACCAATTATTGATGATCGTGTTTCCGTTGGGCAGACGCGTCGCCAGTTGCAGGTTGGAAAATTTGTAGCCCGGCGCATCGGCGGGCGTCCATTCCCAGACGGTGGCACCGGCGCGGTTCACCTCGCGCACGAATTTTTGATTGCTGACCACGAGCATGTTTCCGTTCGAGAGCAGCGTGGCGGACCAGATGCCCGGCACATCGAGTGACCAAAGCTCCTTGCCGTTCAAATCATATTCGGCGGCCTTGCCCAAATCCATGTGCGCCACCAGCAGCGTGCTGGCGTCCGTCATCCGTGCATGGCGAAAATGACCGTGGATGCTCCTGGGATTTTTTACCGGCAAAACAAATTCACGCTCCACCGCGCCGCTCGCTTTGTTGAGCTGGATGAATTTCGCCGGGTCGCCGTTGCGCAGGAACCACACGCTGTTCGTGCCGAAGGGCATCGCCGTGTGGATCTCGGTGTTCGTCGGCGCGTCGAGATTCCAGACGACTTCGTTCTCTGAGTTGATTTCCGTGACGCCGAATTGATGCGCGAAGAGAATGTTGCCGTTTGGTTGCAACACGGCGTCGCTGATCTCGCCTTTGCCCGGATGCGTGTAGTCCCAGGCGATTTTCCCAGCGCGCACAATGACCATGCGCTCAGCCTTCGCCTCGCCCGCATAAAAGAAATCGTGCTGCGCAAGTCCTTTGCCGGGCAGCGTGGCGGGGGAGTCGGGCAAGGCCGTGAAGTTCGTGCTTTGCGCCGCACTGATTTGCACCGCCAGCAGCACGGTAAGGAAGGCGGACAAGGTTTGTAGGTTCATGCTCGTTATTTTACTTTGGCGACTTCAACAGCGTAAACGTGGGCAACCCCTTCAAAGTTTCCCCGGAAGACAATCCACTTACCATCGGGCGTGAAGTTGACGTTCGGTTCCAGCGCGTAATCGTGCTTTGCCATGTTGACCAGTTTTTCGGAGCGGAGGACGCCGGTCTTGATCAGATGGGCGCGGTTGGGAATTTGATCCGCATCGCCACGTTCGTTCATCTCGGGTCGGAACAGGTAAATCCACTGGCCGTTTTGCGCGTGCGCCACCTGCCCCTCATCACCGCCGTCGCCGGCGAAGAGCGAACCATCAGGCGACACGTTGTAATGCACCGACCACTCATCGCGTTGCAGATGATACCAGGTGCGCGCGCCGGTTGCGATTTCGTAACCTGCCAGCCAGAAGTCCTCGCCGCGCGGCGTTTGCAGGTCGTACCAGACGGTTTTGCCATCCATGCTGAAAAACTCGTGGCCGGCGATTTCCATTTCCATCGTGCGCGGATGCACCTGCTTCAAGCCACTGCCATCATTGCGGATGATCCACGTCCGATCCAGCAGATGCCACGGGCCTTCGTGGCAGAACATGAGCAACGTCGGATCGGTCGGCGACATCTGGACGTGGTTCAGCCAGTCGGTGGATTGGTGAAATGTGCTGACCTTGCCAGTCTTGATGTCGAGCGTGAACAACTGCATCGGCACGCGCGCGGCAAAACGTTTTTGCATAAAGGTGCCCTTGCTGTCGCCGGGATTCCGCTGAAACGTGGAAGTCGGTTCGGTAAAACTTCCCGCGAGCTGAGTCTCGTCGGCATTCAACGCGAGCAGCGAACCGGCGCGTCCGGGAATTTTCCCGATCTCTCGGGTGACGTGCGTGTCCAGATGCGTGACGAAGGCGACGACGTTGGAAGCCGCGTCGCGCTGCACGTAATAGACCTGCCGCGACTTTTTCCCGACGATGATGCCGTGGCTGATGTTCGTGCTGCGCGCGATGCCGGGCACGACCAGCTCCAGTTCACGAGTCTTGAAGTTGACCGTGGAAATGCCGCCCGGCGTGACCATCACCATTTTGTCGCCCTCGGCGGTGAAGGCGTTCTGGTGAAAATAAAGGCTCTCGCTGCCTGCCTCTTTTGAAAGCCGGATGACGCGGTGGCCCGTGTCTTTGTCAATCCATTCGGACGGCGGCTCGGTGACGGCGCGCACGCGCAGACCCGTCAGGCACAAAGCCAGCAGACACCAGGATGCCCGGAGAAATATTGGAGGTTGCATGATTCAATTGAGTGCTGACCGCCCAGACGCCGTCAAGCTTCCAGAGGTTTCAAGGCAAGGCAAAACAAGGCCGACTTTGACTCCAATAATAAGATGAGCGGCAAATCAGTTCCAACGCCCCGTCAACGTGAAGGCGGCCCAGAAGTAGGGATTGGCAAATTCTTTTGACCTGAGCAATTCCAGTTGCGCCTCGCGCCATGCTTGGGCGCGTGGCTTGCCAGCACGCCAGCGCTGCATGAATCCCGTCATCAACCGGCTCGTCGCCTGATCGCTCACCGGCCAATGGCTTGCCAACACGCTCTCCGCGCCTGCGATGCGGAAGGCGCGGCGCAAGGACATCACGCCTTCGCCGATTTTCACTTCGCCAGTGCCGGAGTCGCACGCGCTGAGGATGACCAGTTCCGTTCCTTGCAAGTTCAGCAGCGACGCTTCCAGGCCGGTGAGCAAACCGTCTTCCTCATCGAACTTTGTAGGAGACGACGTAAGGAGACTCTGACTGTCTGGTTGAGCGTTGGTGGTTGAAAGTTGGGAGGATGAAGTTTGAGCCTCCTCACGTCGGCTCCTACTACGAGAGACAACTAAGGTTTCGCTTTGCTCTTCGCGATCTCCACGGCGAAGACATGTTGCGGGCCGAACATATTGGATTTGAAGATCACCCACTTGCCATCCGGCGTGATAAAAGAGTTCGGTTCCACGCCGCCTTCGCCGGTCACGTAGTTGTGCTTCGCCATGTTGATGAGTCGTTCCCGTTTGACCCCACCAAACCAACGCGGACGAAACAGATTGATCCACATGCCGTCCTTCGCAAAGGCCACCTGCCCCGAATCGCCACCGTCGCCAGAAAAAAGTTTTCCATCCCGCGACACGTTGTAGTGAACGGACCACCAGTCGCGCTCCAACGGGCAATGAGTTTCCTTCCCGGTCTTCACGTTCACACCGGCGATCCAGAACTTCTGACTGCGCGGTGTCTGCAAATCGAAGTAAATGTTTTTGCCGTCGTGACTCCAGAACTCGTGTCCGGCGATTTCCATGTCCATCGTCCGCTGGTGCCGCAGGCGTTGTTCGCTGCCATCCGTACGGATCGTCCAGATGCGATCCACCTCGTGCCACGTTCCCTCGTGACAATAGAGCAGCAGGTTCGGATCGGTCGGCGAAAACTGGAGATGATTCAGCCAGGCGTATTGATAACCGTTCGTCACGGATTCGCCGGTCTTGACGTTGGTGAAGACAAACGCCATGCAACGCTGGCTGGTCAGGCGACGCGACAGACCATCCTCTTTTTTCGCCGCGCGTTCCTCTTCGGGCGTCAGTGGAATGTTCGCCTTGAGTTTGTCCGCAAACATGCGTTCACGCTGCGGCAAAAGTGTGCGGGGTGGTGGCGGCTGGACTTTCCCAGAAGGGTCGTTTGCGTTGATCGTGCGAACGACGAATGTCTCGTCACAGTTGATCGCGGCGAACCGGCCTTTGATGATTTCGCGCACAGCATGGGTGTCTTGGTTCGCGGCGCACAACGTGCCGTTTCGATAAAAATAAACGTCCCGCGTCTTCCGCGCCGTGGCCAAAGGACTAATGTCCCGGACGACGATGTCAATCTGCGGCGGCCCATCGCCGAGCGTCTTCAGGTTCACAGCAGCAATCCCGGCCGGCGCGTCAAAAATAAATTTGTCCCCTTCCGGCGTGAAACTGTTTTGATGGAAATAAAGGCTCGCACTGTCCGGCTCCACGGAAAGCCGGATGATGCGGTGCCCGGTGTCGGGATCAATCCAATCGCGCGGCGGCTCTCCGGCGGCGGCGGCCAGCAGGCCCGTTGCGCCCAAAGCCAGCGCGAGCAGGAATGATTGGTGAGACGCTTGATAGGGCATGGTTGAATTGAGTGCTGACGAGCCAGACGCCGTCAAGCTTTCATCGGTTTCAACCCCGGCGCGAAATGGGCATCGCCAGTTTTTGCGTTCGACACCGGGGTGTCGGGCATTTTAATTTGCGCAGCAATGAACTTCTCCATGAAAACCCTTACGTGGCCTGCGTTCGCCGCCATTTTGATCGGCACCGTCGGCTGCCACACGACCAGACAGCCCGGTTGCTTCAGCCAGTGGCCCACCGGAACGTCGCCGCAGGAAGTCGGCAAGCGCGTCGCGGAAAATTTCCTCACCCACCCGCTGGAATACACCGAAGGCAAACGCGAGTTCGTCATTTACCCGGAAGTCTGCGCGTGGTACGGCTCGCTGACCGTGGCGAATCTGACCAAGGACGCCGACCTCCAGGCGAAACTTATCAAGAAATTCGCCCCGCTCCTCACGACCGATGCCAAACGAGTTTCAACCAATGCCCATGTGGATTACCGCGTCTTCGGCGCGCTGCCGCTGGAAATGTATCTGCTGACCAAGGACGCCCAGTATCTTGCCCTCGGCCAAAATCTCGCGAACAAGCAGTGGGAAAACCCCACCGCCGACGGCGTCACGCGCGAAGCCCGCTACTGGGTGGACGACATTTACATGATTTCTGCCGTGCAGGTGCAGGCCTATCGCGCGACGGGAAACAAAGTTTATCTCGACCACGCGGCGCTGACGGCGGCCACCTATCTCGACAAACTTCAACAACCCAACGGCCTTTTCTTTCACGCCGCCGACTCGCCGTTTTATTGGAGCCGAGGCAACGGTTGGTATGCCGCCGGCATGGCGGAAATTCTCCGCGAACTGCCGCCCACGCATCCGAACTACGCCCGCGTCATGGCTGGCTACAAAACAATGATGGCGGCGCTGTTGAAATACCAGGGAACGGACGGCTTGTGGCATCAGCTCATTGATCAGCCGGACGCGTGGTCGGAAACGTCCGGCACCGGCATGTTCACCTTCGCAATGGTGACGGGCGTAAAACATGGCTGGCTCGACGCGAAGACGTACGGCCCGGCAGCGCGCAAGGCATGGCTGGGACTGGTCGCGCATCTCGACAAAAATTCCAATGTGAAAGACGTGTGCGTCGGCACCAACAAGGCGTTTCAGGAAGTGGGGGCGGATCACGACACCCAGTTGAAATTCTATCTCGCGCGCGACCGCAAGACCGGCGACCTGCACGGGCAGTCACCGATCTTATGGACGGCGTCGGCGCTGATGCGCTAGCTGGAATGGGAATAGATTAAAGAGATGATCAAATCCGTCGCCCGTATTTTTACCCTCGCCTTCGGCAGTCCGACCGGGAACGGGAAAACTTTCCATCCTTCGCAAACCTGTCCCGAGTGCGGCTCAAAACTGTGCGCGGAGGTGGGGACCGCCGACATCTGGCTTTGCCCCAACCTTGATTGCCCGGCGCAACTCCGCGCGCGACTCGCGCATTGGTGCTCGCCCGGCGCGCTGAACATCGCGGGCGGCGATGCGGCGTTCGTCGCGCAACTGGTCGGCAAAGGTCTCGCCCGTGACGTGGCGGAGCTTTACCGGATCAAAGTTGCCGAACTGGCGGCGTTGCCAGAAATGGATAAACTTTCCGCACAAACTATTTTCGACGCCATCACCGCCAGCCAAAAACGCGCCGCCTGGCGGACGCTGTATGGCCTGGACATTCCCAACATCACCCCGGACGCGGCTAGGGCGTTGTGCCGTCATTTCACCTCGGTGGACAATGTCTTC
>JANYDP010000497.1 GCA_025363535.1 Verrucomicrobiota bacterium
TGCTCCAGCGCTCCAACAAATTTGCGGCCGCCGCCTGCCAGTAAAAAATGTCATCCGTCTCCAACATTTTCAACAGCGGTTCGCGTGCGCCGTCATCACCCAAACGCGCGCGGCCCACGGTCTGCGCGTGTTGCCGATACGAACGGTTCATCTTGTCGCATACCATTGCTCGACGAATTGCAAACTCCAGTCCGCGCTCTGGCCGGTATGGCAACGGTTGCAGGCGTTGGGGATTCCAAATTGTTTCGTCAGCAGCGGATCGGGAATGGTGAAGCCGTGGTCGTGCCGCCAGTGGCGTTGCATGTAGGGCGTCTGGGGCATGTGGCAGTTGACGCATTCGCCGCCGGTTTCTTTGATCAGCGCGGGTTGGTATTTGGCAGGGTCAAGATGGGTGGGCACGCCGTTCGTGTCGCAGCCAAAAACCTGGTGATGGCTGTGCGTGACGGGATTGATGGCGGGCGCATTGGTCGCGCCGGGGCCGTGACAAGTCAGGCACAAAAGGTTGCCGGGCAGCTTTGTCTTCAGGCCGTGAACATTGTGACAATCCAGGCAGCGCACGCCCTGGTGAAACATCCGGCTGCCCATAAACGCGGTGGCTTCATAATCCTCCTCGGCAATCTGGCCGTCGGGATAAAAGGTGCTGGAATCATCCACGATGCCGAGCAGGTGGTGATCAAAAAACTTGTCGCCGGGTTTGGGCTTGCCGGTGATTTCCGCGCGGCGCGCATGGCAGGCGGCACAGGTGTCAAAGATTTCGTCGCGGGTAAATTTGGGAATGGTCGGATCCTTCGTGCGGGTCTTCGGATGGGTGCGCTGCCAGTCGTTGTGGGCTTGCAGCGGGCCGTGGCAGGCTTCGCAGCCCACGCCGGTTTCAACCATCGTGGTGTGATACGAGTCGGTGGGCGCGTCGTAGTTTTTTTGCAAGCCCGTGTTGTGGCAGGTGGCGCACATGGAATTCCAATTCATGCCGCGACCTGTCCAATGCCCCCATTCGCCGGGCCGACGATCTTCCTGGCCATAGACGTTGAACCACTCATTCGAGCGCGGGTCCCAAGCGGCTTCGGTGACTTGTAAACGGCCGCCCGGAAAACCCACGAGCATCTGCCGGAGCGGTTCATGGGCGAGGATGCGTTGCACGGGAAACGTTTCATTCGTGCCGTGGAGTCCGGCGGCGATCACTTCCAGACGCGCGTTGGTTTTGCGAAATGCGGTTTGCTGGGTGGCGTGTTTGAAAGTGCGGCCAGGAACGAAGGCGACTTCATCCAACGCAGCGGGCGGGCGTTCAGCCAAGGCGTGATGCGAACTCGCCCACGCGGAAAACTCCTCGGCATGACATTCCTGGCAGCTTGCCGAACCGCCGAAACCACGGGGCACGGCCGGCGGGTTTGGAGCGGTGTTTTTTTTCAACCTCGACGCGGCGGGCTGATTCACCCACCAAAGTCCGGCGAACAGCGCGGCGACCAGGCCTGCGCCCATCGCCCAGCGACTGCGCGCAGGCTGAAGGTGACGGGATGGGGGCAAGGGACTCATGCAGGTTTGGGCGACATCCGATCAGCGCGTGTTCATGAGGTTGTGGTTGCTGCCAACACGATTAACAACAAACACCGGGGTTCACAATCCTGAGTCTGCTCTGAATCGAACATTTCAAAAACCCGACGGAAAAACCGCCGGTTGAAAAGTGTTTTCACTTGGGCCGAAGTAAAATAACTTCCCGCCATGACCCAGCAAACCCGGCGCAAGTTTTTTAAGTCCACCGTCCTCAGTGGTGCGGGCGCGCTCGTGATTCCCCACTTGTTGCCGTCAGCTATTTGGGCGGCAGAGACGAAGGCGAATTCCAAATTGACGATGGGTTTCATCGGCATGGGCAAGCAATCGCGCGGACTGCTCGGGACGTTTTTCGGCAATGAGACGCGCGTGGTGGCGGTGTGCGATGTGGACCGGACGCGCCGCGAAGACGCCAAGCGGAAGGTGGACACTCATTATGGCGAGTCGGCTGGATCCGCCGGCTGTGCGGCTTACAGTGATTTTTTGGAGATCATTAACCGCAAGGACATTGATGCGGTGTGCATTGCCACGCCGGATCACTGGCACGCGTTCATCACACTGGCGGCGCTGCGGGCGGGCAAAGATGTTTATTGCGAGAAGCCGCTGACGCATAACATTCATGAAGCCATCGAGGTCATGAAGGCGGTCACGGATACTCACCGTATTTTGCAAACGGGTTCGATGCAGCGTTCCAGCAGCGAATTCCGCGTCGCGTGCGAGCTGGTTCGCAACGGCGTCATCGGCACGGTGCAAACAGTGGAGTGCGACTTCGGGCCGCCGCCGATTCCCTGTGATTTGCCGGAGGAACCGATGGAGCCGGGCCTGGACTGGGATCGCTGGGTCGGCCCCGCGCCGATGCGGCCGTACAATTCGATTTTGAGTCCGCGGGGGATGCACGACACCTATCCGGCCTGGCGCTTTTACGAGGAGTTCGGCGGCGGCAAAGTCTGCGACTGGGGCGCGCATCATCTCGACATCGCGCAGTGGGGGTTGGGGATGGATGCCAGCGGCCCGGTGGAGGCTCTGATGCCGGCGGCGGCGGACGCGAAAAACGGGGCGAAGCTGGTTTATGCCGGCGGCGTCACGGTGAAGCATGTGAGCGGCTTCGGCGTGGATTTTGTTGGAACCGAAGGCCGGGTGCGGGTGAATCGCGGCAAATTTATTTTTGAGCGCGGCGGCAAAACCATCGCGTCGTTCACCAAGGCCAAGGAAGACGAGGACACCAATTTGAACGAGCAGGTGCGGAAGGCGCAGGACGGTTATTTGAAAGACGCCAAGATAAAACTCTACGTTAGCCGCAACCACATCAGCGACTTTTTGGATTGCGTGAAATCGCGGAAACCCCCGATCACCAACGAACAAATCGGCGGGCGTACCGCCATCTGCTGCCACCTGATGAACCTCACCTACCGGCACCGTCAGAACATCCACTGGAATCCCGCCGCACTCACTTTTGCGAAGGGCAGCGGTGATCCGAAGTGGCTGACGCGGGACTATCGCAATCCGTGGAGGGTGTGAGACAAACCGCTCTGGAAAAAACTTCCGCTGAACCCACTCATTTTGAATTGTCCGAATAAAAACCCCTTCGCACCTGTCAACCTGCTGCACAATTTATGATACGAAATCTCCTGATCGCCGCGCTCCTGCTCACCGTCGGCGCGTTGTCCGCCGCGCCCAAGGTGGCCGCCAAAAAAACCTCCGCCCCGGCGGAAGAACTGACGGTGGCACCGGGTTTCCGGGCGGAACTTTTGCACCTGGCCGGGAAGGACGAAGGCTCGTGGATTTGCATGGCGATTGATCCCCAGGGCCGGCTCATCATTTCACCGCAGCAAAATGAGCGGCCCCTGCTGCGCGTCACGCTCACTCCCGACGGTCAGGTTGGAAAAGTTGAATCCATCCCCGCTCCGGTGCATCAGGCGATGGGGATGTGTTACGCGCATGACAGTCTTTATGTGAATGCCGAAGGGCCGAATGGGATTGGGCTTTACCGCTTGGTGGATGAAAACCACAATGATCAGTTCGACACGAATGAAGTGCATTTCCTGAAAGGGTTTTCCACCGGCGGCGAACATGGTTATCACGCGGTTGTCGAAGGGCCGGACAAAATGATTTACGTGATGAACGGCAACCACACCAAAGTGCCGGAAGGGATCGCCACCAACTCGCCGCACCGGAACTACGGCGAAGACTTGTTGCTGCCGCGCCAGTGGGATGCGAACGGTCACGCGGTCGGGATTCTTGCGCCCGGCGGTTACGTTCTCCGCACCGATCCCGAAGGCAAGAACTGGGAGCTGATGCTTGCCGGGTTTCGCAACTCGTACGATTTTGATTTCAGCCCCGAGGGCGAGATGTTCACGTTCGACAGCGACATGGAATGGGACTGGGGACTGCCGTGGTACCGGCCCACGCGGATCCTCCATTGCGTGACGGGCGGCGAGTATGGCTGGCGTTCGGGTTCGTCGAACGAGCCGGAGTATTACGCCGACACCTTGCCGCCCGTGGTCAACATCGGCCTCGGGTCGCCCACCGGCGTGAAGTTCGGCACCAAGAGCAAGTTTCCTAAAAAGTATCAGCAGGCATTGTTCGCGATGGACTGGGCGTACGGCCGCATCTTTGCAATCCACCTCAAACCGGACGGCGCGAGTTACTCGGCGGACACCGAGGTGTTCATCAAAGGCAAGCCGCTCAATGTCACTGATCTGGAGTTCGGAAAAGATGGCGCGATGTATTTCATCACCGGCGGACGCGGCACCCAGTCAGGTTTGTATCGCGTCACTTTTGTCGGCGACAGCGAGCAGAAACGTGCGTTGAACCAGGTCGCCAAAGCCGACAAGGCCGCGCTGACCGCACGGGAATTGCGGCACAAGCTGGAATCGTTTCACGGCAAGATCGATCCGCAGGCCGTGGATTTTGCGTGGCCCCACCTCAACAGCGCCGATCGGTTCATCCGTCATGCCGCGCGCCTTGCCATCGAGTGGCAGCCCGTCGCGACGTGGCAGGATCGCGCATTGGCGGAGACCAACACCCAGGGCGGCCTGACCGCGCTGCTCGCGCTGGCCCGTTGCGGCGACCGTTCCACGCAGCGCGATTTGCTGTTGGCGTTGAAAAAATTTCCGGTCGCATCGCTCACTGAAGCGTTGCAGTTGGAAAAGCTGCGCGTGGTGGAGCTGAGTTTTGTCCGCCAAGGCCGCCCGGAAGCCGACCTCGCCAAACTCGCGACGGAAAAACTGAACGCGGCGTACCCTTCCACCAGCGCCTCGGTGAATCACGAACTCGTGCAGTTGCTGGTTTATCTGGAAGCGCCCGAGGTCATCGCCAAGAGCCTGGAGCTGATCGCCAAAACTCCCACGCTCGACGAACAGGCGCATTACATTTTTCAACTGCGCAACCTGAAGTCCGGCTGGACAATTGAACAGCGCCGGAAATATTTCGCGTGGTTCACGCAGTTGCGGAAACAGGAAAACGGTGTGGCCAAACATCCGGCGAACTTGCTTCAGTGGTTCAAAGACGTGGATCGCGACTACGCCGATGGTGCGAGCTACCCGAAATATCTGGCGAACATCCGCAAGGACGCCATCGCCACGCTCGCCCCGCAGGAGCAAGCCGCGTTGAAACCGTTGCTCGAGGAAAACATCGGCACGCCGCCGTGGAAGCCCGTTCACGAACGGAAATTTGTCAAGGCCTGGACGGTTGTGGATTTGGAAAAACGACTGGGCGAGGTGAAGGCCGGCCGCGATTTCAACAGCGGCAAGGCGGCGTTCAACGACGCGTTGTGCATCGTCTGCCATCGCATGGGCAACGAGGGTGGCGCGGTCGGCCCCGAGCTGGCCGGCGCGGCGAGCAAGTATTCGCTGCACGACATTTTGGAATCCATGATCGAGCCGTCGAAGGTGGTGTCCGATCAGTTCGTGACGTACGACATCGTGAAAAAGGATGGTGAGTCCGTGTCCGGCCGCATCACCGACGAAAACGCCGAGCGGATCGTGGTGATGCCGAACCCGATGTCGGCGGAAGCGCTCGAAGAAGTTCGCCTCGCGGACATCGCGCGGCGCACGCCGTCCAAAATCTCACCAATGCCGACCGGGTTGTTGAACAACCTGACCGCCGAGGAAATTTTGGATTTGCTGGCCTACATCCAGGCCGGTGGAAAGGCGCCGGCGAGCAATGGAAAATAGTTTTTGCAAAACCTTAACGCAATCGCTCCCGTCTGAATATGAACACCGTCCAACAACTCCAGACGATCAAAGGAAACACACAGTCCAAAGTCGCCGCCGAACTCTCGCGCACCGGCGGCCTGCTCCGGCTCGCGCCGGCGTGGGTGCCGCGCTCGTTTCTCCAGCCCGGCCTGCGCATCAAGCTCCATCCTGACGACACTTACGCTTACGGCCTGAATCGCGGCGGGATTGATGAGCGTTGGTTTGCTTCCACCACCGAAACCGCCAACGAAGGTCGCGCCGCGGATGAAGGCTTGAACTATTGCGTGGTTGGGAAGGAGCGTTTCACGTTGCGTCAGGCGGTCGCGGACTGCGGCGCGACGCTCATCGGCAGCGCGATGTGGAAAAAATATGGCAAGTGGCCGGTGTATTCCAAATTCTTCGACAACATGGGGCCGATTCCGCATCACATGCACCAGAGTGCGGCGCAGGCGAAACTCGTCGGGCAGGAAGGCAAGCCGGAGTCGTATTATTTTCCGCCGCAACACAACAACGTGGGAAATAATTTCCCCTACACGTTCATGGGCTTTGAACCCGGTACGACTAAGGCGCAGGTGCGGAAGTGCATTGAGAACTGGAATCGGGGCGACAACGGCATTCTTGATTTGTCCAAAGCCTATCGCCTGAAAGTCGGCAGCGGCTGGTTGATTGATCCGTGCATTCTTCACGCGCCCGGTTCGCTCTGCACTTACGAACCGCAATGGGGCAGCGACGTTTTTGGCATGTATCAAAACCTCGTGGAGGGTCGCGAAGTTCCGTGGCGTCTGCTCGTGAAAGACATGCCCAAGAGCAAACATCGCGACATTGATTTCATCGTGGATCAACTCGACTGGGACAAGAACGTTGACCCGCACTTCAAAGACAATCATTACCTCGAACCCGTGCCCGTCGCTGACACCCGCAAAGAAGGTTTTGTAGATCGCTGGATTGTTTATGGCAAAGTGGACGGCAAACAATACT
>JANYDP010000553.1 GCA_025363535.1 Verrucomicrobiota bacterium
CGCGACTACCGGGGTGCCAGGAATAAGTGTTGATTTGCTTCAGTTCGACCGTACGGCCCAGATCCACTCGAATCCGTCCGCCTTCCGTGCCCCCGGCAAAAAAGAAATTCTCCTCCGGCTGATCCGATTCCTCGGGAACTCTTCCGTCGTGAAGCTTGTCGAGCGATCCGCCGTTGGCGTCCTCGTCCCCGGCTACGATGGCAAACGTGGCGGTCGTGGCGGCGTCATTTTTCGAAGGTGGCGGGATATTGGTGAAGGTGAAGCTGGAGCCCGCCTGGTCATTGTCGTGATGACCCACGGCCACCTGGATGCCGGCGAATGACATCGTTGCGGAAACCAAGAGCATTGATGCGGCAATCAGCCGGGCGTGGGTTTTATTTGCAAATCGAGAGGAGGAGTTTGTCATGGTTTGATTTTCGTTTGGGAATTTTTATTGTCAGAAAATACGGTCGAATAGGCCGCCGCTTTGATCAGTGGCATTCGTGGTGATTAAATCCGTGAAATTTCTTCCGCTCAAAACCGCTTTGAAGCCCGGAGGCAAGCAGGTCTCCGGCAATAAAGTCGCTCTCAAATTCAGACTGCCTGAACAACCCTTGAGTTGTGCTGCAAAATTTTGGCTCATTTGATACAGGCTTGCGAGCTGGCACTGGTCACTGCCACACCAAAGTTTATTGTGGCACTGGAACAGGAATTGACGCCACTCGTAAATAACGAAGTGCCCGTGGCGTTTGCGGGAGCCAACATAAATATTTTGCTAATGCGCCATCTTATCACGCGACGGTAGTATCAAGGATACGAAAAAGATATGGCTTTTCTTATGATTTTGTAACAATCATAGGCCATGCAGTCCACTCCTTCACCCACGTGGTGGCCCGAGCGCCAATTAAAGCACCATGAGGTGAACCGGGTTTTCGTTTGCGGCCGTCGCCTAGAACCCCCGCTATATAGTCATGTGGTAAATTTCCCACGACTGGAAATCCCGCTGGCGGGCTGCTATGAAAACTGGATTGAACTGGACGGAAAAATGGTGACCGTGCAGTTGCGACCAGGCACCGCGCTTTTTGCGGCTCCCAACTGCTGGAATCTGCCGACTTGGCGGCTCAATGTGGATTTAATGTCGCTGATCTTTGGCAAGAAACATCTCGGCGTCAGCCTGGTCAAGTCGCGCGGACCGGACATTCAAAAACTGCTGGCCGGAAAGTACTCCACCACCTGGCCGCTCACCGGACCGCTTCCACCCATGCTCGCTGCCTTGGTGGAACTTCAGGCCGTCGGCGGACCACTGGATGCCTTCGCAGCCCAGTCGCGCGCTTTGGTAAGCTGCGTGCATGAGTTGATCCGCCAGCCTGCGGCACCCACCGGCAGCCGGGCGCAAAGTCTGCTTGAACTGGTGTGTGTCTACCTGCAAAACCACTACCAGCATGAGATCACCCGCGAATCCGTGGCCAAGGAGTTTGAAGTCTCTCCCAACCACCTCTCACGATTGTTTCACACCCATGGGCACATGACTTTTAACAGCTATCTGACCCATGTTCGCATGGATCGCGCCAAGCATTTGCTGCGGGATTACAATTTAAAGCTGGACGATATCGCCGCGCGTTGCGGCTATGGAAACGCACCTTACTTTTGTCTCGTTTTCAAGCGAACAACCAAACTAACACCAGCGGAATATCGCGCGCGCGCGCGGTTGGCACAAACCTCGCCACCGGTCTAGTGCGATGGCAAAAAGTGAACCGGCAGAATCTCACACAAGGAGGCCATGCCCTGTTTGGCGATCTGGGGAATGACGTTCGTTTGTGCGCTCACCAGCAGGATCGTGACACATCATATCGCCAGAAAGCTAAACAGAGTTCGGAGTTTGATATTATTAATTCACCGTAGGCGCAGACATTGAAGGAGCGGCGGCTTCAGGGGAGCTGCCCCAATTTTTGTTCGGACGCGAGCCCATCTGAAATACAAGTTTCCCGCCTTTTACGACATCGGCATTATTGATCCATGGTTTGTTGAGCGGAATTCCATTGAGGGTGGCGGACTGGATATACTTGCTCTGCGCTGATACGTTTTTTGCTTCAATGACAAATGTTTTCCCTGCGCCAACATTGATGGTTGTTTCTTCAAAAATCGGACTGCCGATGTCAAAGATGGGCCGACCGGGGCATTGCGGGTAAAAACCCATCGCGTTGAAGACATACCAGCTCGACATCGCACCGCCATCTTCATCGCCACTTAAACCCTGCGGCGTTGTGTCGTACCACAAATCCATAATCTGTCTGACCCGGCTCTGAGTCATCCAGGGTTGTCCCGCATAGTTATACAGGTAGGGAATATGAAAGGCGGGTTCGTTCCCCTGAGTATACATCCCCATCAGGCCCGTCATATCGGGAAACTGACCAAGAAACGCGAGCTTGTCCATCGTGCGTCCGGTCACGAAGAGGGCATTTAATTTGGCGATAAAATTCTCCCGGCCGCCCATAAGATTGATAAGTCCTTGGACGTCGTGCTGCACGTGCCATGTGTAAGTCCACGAATTTCCTTCGGCAAAGTAACCTTCACCGGCGAATCCACCGGAGAACCGGGGATCAAACGGTTCAATCCATTTTCCATCGGCGGACTTCGGCGCCATCATGCCAATGGTCGGATTGAAAAGGTTCTGGTAGTTGTGCGCTCGTTTCATGAAGAGCTGATAATCTTCTTCCTTGCCCAGCTCTTTGGCCATCTGGGCCAGGCACCAGTCGTCATAGCAATGCTCAAGGGTTACTGAAACCGACTGCCTCCGGTGCCACGAATCAACTTCCTTGACCCATTCCTTAACTCCCACTTCAGGCAACCATCTGACTTGGTAAGGCAATCTGGTCAGCGGGTCGGCATTGGTTTTTTGGTTTTCTTTTAGTTTGTCAGGGTCAACTGGCAGTGCCGGAAAAAATCCTTTGTCGAAATAACATTGTTCGAGTTCGGTGATATGCCCCGCATCTTTCCAGGGAATCATCGTGGCTTCCAAGGCATTTTTCTTCATGCCGGCATACGCCTTTTCCACATCAAAATCGCGCAGCCCTTTCAGATACGCGTCCGCAATGACCGCCGTCGAATGGTTGCCGATCATCGCCCCCGAACTTGGCAGCCACCCAGTTTCTTCGTATCGCCTCACAAAACCCTGGATGGCTTTTAGCGTGTCTTCGGGTTTGATGATGCTTTGCAGCGGATAGGCGCACCGGTAAGTGTCCCAGACATTGCCCATGCGTAAGGCGCGAGTTCGATACAGGGTGCTGTAAAAGATCGCCCGCTGTTTTTCAGTGCCACCTTTGATCTGGATCAGGTTCAGTTCATTGTTCCACAGCTCTTTGGCGGCAGATTTCACCTGATCAAAAGTCTTCGCGCCGACTTCGCTGGTAATAAATCCACGGGCTTCATCAATGCTTTTTGAAGAAAATCCTATTTTCATCTCCAGTGTTTCACTGCGGTTGGCTGCCGGATAGTCAAGATACAAGCCTGTTCCCACGCCGGTTGTTGATTTTGCATTGGGGGCAAGCGCATCATTTTTCCAGGTGCCGCAGGATGACGATGGCCTGCTCAACTCCGCATGGAAATATTTTACATTGCGGTTGTTTGACCGCCCGCCATTTGAAGAAGAACCCTCGATGCTGTTGTCGTCTTTTATTTCAACCACCGCATTCCCCAACATGCTCAGGAGCAAATGGGATGTTTCCTTCTCCGGCAGCGTAAACCTGAACAGCACGACATTCTTGGTGAGGGTGAATTCAGCATTGATATTGGGATCTTCCAGCAGCGCCTGATAATAATAAGGCGTCGCGGTTTCCAGATCATGATCAAACTTTGAGGCGTTTGCTCTGGCGGTGGTTTTTACGGCACCCGTATTGATCATCAAATTGGCGACGCCCAAAGGAAACCCATAAATCTTATCCGCCAGGTAGAGGTCTTCCATCTCGGGCGTGAAGGACGGGAACAACTCCACGGTGCCGCCCGGCACTTTAATGACCGGCGTGGTGCTCCGTGTCTTTGGATTGATCGACCCCATGTAGAGACTGACGTAATCAACTGGAGTTTCTTTGTTACCAATGTCACTACCATGAACTGATTGAACCGTTGAACCCAACAACGCAACGAGTGAAAATATTTTAATTAGCTTGTTCATAGATTGATTATTTCCCGGCCAACATCCGATTGCAAAAATTATGGTTCAGTGTTCCGATTTGCCAGGCTCCGTCGGGTGAACCACCTGCATGATTACCACCGCACTGCTGCAACCCCACGAATATCTCTGTCCCTCTGGCGTCGGCTCCGGCCAACGGCACCAGGAAAGATTGTCCGACGCCCGGCGGGCCTGCCACGCGGCTTCGGCGTTCTTCTCCAACCACGGCTCAAAGGTGGCCTGCTCGCCACGATCTTTCATATAACGCGCAATCCATCGCACGCCAATTCCATTGAACCCACCGCCGTCGCCGTTCTCTCCACCGGCGGGCAAATACCCATCGCGACACATTTGATTCATGGTGTAGGTCGCGGCCAGTCGCGCTTCGTTGGTGAAGCCGAGCAGGTTCGCCGCGCCCACGAACGTGCCTTGGTTGTAGGTCAGAGCAAAGCGACCCATCCGCCCGCTGACGTGGATGTTGTCAAATACTCGGCCCGTCGTTGAATCCAACAAGGTGGCGCGTTCCCACAGGAAAAGATTCGTGGCGATCGTAAAGTAATTCTCCTCCCGCGTTGCCCGGCCCAGCAAAAAAGCCGCGATGGAGCCAGGGCCGTTCACGCAAGCATTCTTGGACCGCACCCCCACCTTCCACCACAGACCGCCGCCTAGGTTCGTTGACGCCGCCCGCGCATAGCAGAAATCGAAGTTTGTCTTCGCCACATTGCCGAACTCTGGATTGCCGGTGAGCAGATGCGCCCGGGTCAAGGCAATGACCATCCACATGATGTCGTCGTTGTACGGGTTGCGTTCCCAAGTCGGGCCGTGTTCCGCCAGAAATCCGCGAAACAGATTGTTGAACATGACAAGTTGCTGGGCATTGGTAGTGCGTTCGTACGCGTCCAGCACCATTTCCAATTGCTCGGCCTCTGTCCAAAAATCAGCCGGTTTGCTTCCCTCCGTGCTCTTCAGGTAAAAAGCGCCGCCATTTGTCATCCGGTAAAAAGCCTTGGTGTGCGCTTCAAACAACGCGTCGGCATCCGCTGACGTAAACGCCCGGACCGCCAGCGTTCCGCAGCTCACCATGCCGCAAAGCACGACCATCCAAGTGGCACGAATCCGCCACGGCGCAGACATTTTCAAAAAGAATTGTTTCATACCAGGTGGGGCACGATGTCTTTTTCGGCAGATGAAATCAACCAATCGCCTCCAGGCGTCCAGTAGAATCTCCATGTTTTTCGACACCTTGTGCACCCATTCGATCCGCCATGCTGAGGAAGAGATTGGTCAACGGCACGGGCTTGGTTTTGATGTAGCGTCTACCTTTGAAAGCTCCACCTCCCGAGCCAGCCATGATGATCGGCAGATTATTATGCGTGTGGCGATTGCCATCGGCATTGCCGGAGCCGTAAACAATCATCGAGTTGTGTAGCAGCGACTGGCCATCAATGTCTTTGGTCTGTTCCATTTTCTCCAGAAACTTCGCGAGCTGCTTCACATACCAGAGATCAATTTCTTTGACCTTGTCGATCATTTCGGTCTGATTGCGATGATGGGTGAGATTGTGATGGCCTTCGGAGAGGCCGATTTCGGTGAAGGTGCGGTTGCTGCCTTCGCCCGCGAGCAGCATGGTCGCCACGCGCGTGGAATCAGTCTGGAACGCCAGCATCAGCATGTCGAACATCAGCGCGATGTGCTCCTCGAAGCTAAGTGGAATGCCCGCCGGCGCATCCACGGCCGGATTGGCCACCGGGATGCGTTCGGCTCTTTCGATGCGCTGCTCAATCTCACGAACGCCCGTCAGATACTGGTCGAGTTTCTGTCGGTCGCGTCCGTTCAATTTGCGTTGGATCGCGTTGGCATCCTCTTGGACGAAATCGAGAATGGACTGCTGTTCCTGCTGGCGGAGCTTCAGATTTTGCGCGCGCTCGTTCGGAGAACCGACGCCGAAGAGCCGCTCGAATACGAGCCGTGGATTTGGATCCGGCGACAACGGCTGCGTCGGCGAACGCCAGGCGAGATTATATCCATAAGCGCAAGAATAGCCGGAGTCGCAATTGCCAGACTTATGCACGCCGTCACAGGTGAGTTCAAGCGAAGGGAAGCGAGTCAGATGACCAATCTGGCTGGCCACAATCTGGTCAATGGACGTGCCCGCATAAATATCCGACCCGGCAGTTTTTTTGATGCGCACCCCCGTGAGAAAAGTTCCGCCAGCGCGCGCATGATCGCCACCACCATCGGCTCCCGGATTCGCGCTCAGATCTTCGAGTCCCGAGATGATCTGCAATTCGTGCCGGACTTTTTCCAACGGCTGCAAGGTGCGAGAGATCACGAAATCTTTTCCGCCCTCACCCTCGGGCCACCAAGCCGATGGAATCGTCCCGTTGGGCACATAGAGAAAGGCCATCCGCGTGGGCGCAGCCTTCTGGGCAGCGGCGCTCAAGGCGGCAATCGGTGCGGCCACCAGACGCATGGATTCAAACACAGGCAGCGCCATGCAGGCACCCAGACCGCGCAGAAAATTCCGGCGGCTAAAACTGGCCGCGCGCTCGGCGGCGACATTGCGGTTCAACATGGGATTCGTGTTCATGGTTTGATTTTGCGGTTGGCGATTTGTTTTAGGGTCCCGGATTTTCCAAAAGTTCGCGGTCGTTGGACGCGGACGCGGTGGCTTGCATTCGCATTTTTTGAAAAGGGGCTGACTCAATGATGCCCAGCAACAAGGCGGAAAACTTTCCGTCGCCGCGTTCGAGCCGTTGCACGATTTGATCAATGGTTTCAACATCGTAAAATTCTGGGCCGCGCCCGATGGCGTAGGTGAGAAGTTTTTCCGTGAAGCAGCGGTAGAAGTCACGGCGATGGTCGGTGGCGAGAATGTGTTTCAACTCGCGGACGGTGGTGAACGATTCGCCGGTGACCAATTTCCCCGCCGTGTCAATGGTCTGGCTGCGTTCCTGGTCGCGCCACATGCCCATCGCGTTGAAATTCTCGAATGCGAGTCCGATCGGGTCCAGGCGATTGTGACAGGAGGCGCACAAAGGACTTTCACGATGTATCTGCAGCGCCTCGCGCAAGGTCGGCTCGTGATCTTTGAAATCCTTTTCCACGGTTTCCAGCGCCGGGATGTTGGGCGGCGGCGGCGGCGCGGGCATTCCCAGAAAATTATCGAGAATGAACAAGCCCCGCTTCACGGGCGAGGTCCGGTCTGGATTTGAGGTAACCACCAGCGCGCTGCCGTGAGTCAGCACGCCGCCGCGCAGACTGTCGGGCGGCAACTGGACACGCTGCATCTCGGGGCCGGTCACATTCAGGTTGGTAAGCCCGTACAGATTGGCGAGCTTCTCGTTAAGAAACGTATAGTCACTCTCGATCAGCTCCGTGACTGGGCGATCTTCACGGACGATGCTGGCGAAAAACATTTCGGTTTCGCGCCGCATCGCATCTCGCAAATCCCAATCCAGTTCGACACGCGGTTGATTGAAACGGCGGACAAGATTTGTTCGCTGGACGACGCCATTGGTTCCGGCAAAAGATTTGTTTCCCGCCGCGAGTCGGGCGGCGGCTCGTTCCGCCTGTTGCGCGCGGAAGGCTTCCTGTTCCTGCCGCATCGCACTTTCTTGGCCACTGTCGCGGGCGAGAATGGCGGTGGCGTTCACGGAAATGCCCTCGACATCGCGCGTTTGCAGCCATTCGCCCGGAAAATTTTGGAACAGTTGATCCGAACGCCCATCGGCCAGCATCCGCTTCACCTGCGCGGGCAGATTCTTCCGCAACTCACCGCGCGCGGCCAGATCTATCAATTCCTGATCCGGCATGGTGGACCAGAGAAAATAGGAAAGACGCGAGGCGAGCGAATATTCGTCAATCGGGGAGAATGTGGCGGAGCGGGCGGAAAGTAATTTGTTCCCGTCTTGCGCTTCCTCCAATCGGAACAAGCAACGCGGCGAGGCTAGAACCGCAACCATCGCGTGCGCGACGCCGGCTTCGAAAGTTTTGCCCGGCTGCTGGTAAATGTTTTCTGCGAGAGTCGCGAGACGTTTCACAGTCTGGTCATCCACGGGACGGCGAAACGCCTTGCTCGCAAACTGTCCCAGCAGTTCACGCGCATACACGAGGCGATCCGCCGGATTCTCGGGCGCCTGCTTAGTGAAAAATCGGTCGTAATTCTTGGGCACGGTCCAATGCTCTTTTTCCATCGGGCCGCGCACGATCACTTGCACAATCCGCATCTCCCGGGGATGGATCTTCTGCTCCGCAGGCGTGAGCGGTTCCAGTTCAATACTCATCCGCTGGTCGCCCGCCTCCCATTTTTCATCGAAGTCGAAACTGAACGACTTGTCCTGATGCCAGCCAAACAGGGCGACCAGGACGAGCATTCGGACGTGCTCATGATCGATCTGATCATCGCGAAGCAGCGCAACGGGCCGCTGGGTAGAGTCCCGCTCAAGTTCTTGAAGCGTTATGCCAAATTCATCGAGCCGACAACGGCGGAAGGAGCTTGCGTTGCATAAAAAGACGAGCACGCCCAAAACGCTTCGAGCGAACACTCCCGAGGTAGGCGCGCTTGTGGCCCGCCCGGCGAGCGAAGTGTCTACACCTAAGCCGCCGCCGC
>JANYDP010000582.1 GCA_025363535.1 Verrucomicrobiota bacterium
CCGAAAGTTTCCTACGAGCCGGGCAATCCGCCGCACATCGCGCTGCGCATCCAGGAACTGTACGACGTGACGCAGACGCCGAAGATCGCGCTGGGCCGCGCGCCGGTGGTGGTTCACATTTTGACGCCGGGCATGAAACCGGTGCAGGTGACACAGGACTTGGGAAATTTCTGGCGCGAGCAATATCCGAAATTGAAATCAGAGCTGCAACGGCGTTATCCCAAGCACGAGTGGCGGTGACGGCGCTCCGGGGAAAGCGGTAGAGGGCTACCGCAGTCCTCTGGAGCTGTGCGGAGAACAACCCTTCCGCGTATCTCCTGGAAAGCCAATGTTAAATCGAACGGCTCCATTTGAAATTTTCCGGCAGACTTGCTTCGACTGGGAGATTGGTTTTTCATCAGGTCGTGCAGCGCCCATGCAAAAGCTCCTCAATCTAATCACTTCCCGGTTTACCGCACCGCCACTGACGCGCACGCGGATTATGCTCGCGCTGCTGGTCGCGTTGCTGGTGGACGGGTTGCAGATTCCGCTGGCGGTGCCGCCGGCTCCCGAAATTCTTGATGTGATTGCCGCGCTGTTAACCGTGTGGTTGCTGGGGTTTCATCTGCTGCTGCTGCCCACGTTCGCAGTGGAATTTTTCCCGCTCGTGGACATGCTGCCGACATGGACGGGTTGTGTCATCGCGGTCATCGCCTTGCGCAAACGCGAGCAACGCTCCCAGCCGCCGGACGAAAAAAGAATCCGGCCCGATGCCGACGTTTGAACCATGAGTCAAGTCTGTTAAGTTTCCGTCATGCAAGTTTCCGAAAACCTCCAGTGCCCGTTCTGCGGCCAAACCTTCGAGACGGTCATTGACACCAGCACGGCCTCGCAACGGTTCACCACGGACTGCGAAGTCTGCTGCCGCCCGTTTGAAGTGGTGGTTGAGTGCGAGCCGGGCGAAATCCTGAGTCTGGAAATATTCTCCGAATAAACAAACTGGGCGGCACCGTTTTCATGATGCCGCCCAGTTCGGATTCGGATTGGCTGCAAATTCAATTACCTTGCCCGGACAATCGCCACTGCCGGTTCCAACCCTTCTGACTGCGCGGTCACGGTGATCCCCCCGGATTGCCCGGGTTTCGCGCGCACGATGACGAGGCAGAGACCATTGTAGGCTTTGCGTTCGCTGGTCTGGAAGACGGTCAGATCGGTGGCGTCGCCGTTGTCGGTGGCCACAATTTCGCCAGGGCCGTCAATGTCGAAAAAGATTTTATTTTTCGAGCGCGGAACCATCAGACCGTTTTTGTCCGCCACGGAAAGTGTGAGGTAGGACAAATCTTTTCCGTCCGGGTGGATGTGAGTGCGGTCGGCCTGCAATTTGAGTTGCGCCGCCGGGCCGGTGGTTTTCACCACGTCGGTGGCCCAGCGCTTGCCGTTCTTGTAGGCGACCACCTTGAGCGTGCCTGGCTGATAAACCACGTCGTCCCAGCGCAGGCGGTATTCGAGCGGGCCTTTTTTATTTTTGCCGAGCGACTTGCCGTTGAGGAAAAGTTCCGCCTCGTCGCCGGAAGTGTAAACGTGAACGGGCGTGACCTGGTTGGTGCGGTCCGGCCAGTTCCAGTGCGGGAGAATGTGCGCCATCGGAAAGTCCGGCCGCCAGTGCGCCTGGTAAATGTAGAAGCGATCCTTCTTGAAACCCGCCAGGTCAAGGATGCCGAAGTAGGAACTGCGCGACGGCACTTTGATTTTGCCCAACTCTTTCAATTCCTGTTCCGCGCGGGCCTTCTCGGCGGGATCGGTGTAGTTGAGCAGATTGCTGCGGTCGGAATCGTACGGCGTCGGCTCGCCGATGTAATCGAAACCGGTCCAGACAAATTCACCCGCGACAAACGGGTTCGCATCCTGGCCTTTGAATTCGGCATCGGGAATGGTCGCCCAACGCGGCGCGTAGAGGTCGTAGGAACTCATTTGAAAATCCGCCTGGCCCTTGGACTTGTCGTCCGTGACCGGGAAAAAATATTCACCACGCGAACTGATGCACGAGGCGGTTTCACTGCCGAACAACGGGATGTTCGAGTTGGTGGCCCGGAAGCGCGCGTATTCGTACGGTTTATAATTATAGCCGAACACATCCACGACGTGCTGGAATCCGTTGTAGCCGGCCTGACCATTATTGCACGCAGCGGTCACAGGCCGCGTCGGGTCTTCGCTGTGGACGATGGCCGCCAATTCCTCACCGATGTTGAACTGGGAGCGCCGGCCTTGCTCGCTGATTTCATTGCCGATGCTCCACAAAATCACGGACGGATGGTTGCGGTCGCGCCGGATCAACGCACGCGTATCCTTTTCGTGCCAGTCGGAATAAACGCGATGATAATCCCCGGGACGTTTTGCGTTCACCCAGCAGTCAAACGTCTCGTCCATCACGACCATGCCCATGCGGTCGCACAAATCCAGCAGCTCGGGCGCGGGCGGATTGTGCGAGGTGCGGATGGCGTTGCAACCCATCTCCTGCAGAATCTGGATCTGGCGTTCGAGCGCGCGGGTGTTGACCGCCGCGCCGAGCGCGCCGAGATCGTGATGGTCGCAGACGCCGTTCATCTTCACGCTCTCGCCGTTGATCGTCAGCCCTTTTTCCGCCGTGAATTCAACGGTGCGGATGCCGAACGGGGTTTCCACGGAATCCACCAGCCGGCCGTTTTGCGCAATGCTGGTGACGCATACATAACGCTGCGGATGTTTGAGGCTCCAGAGTTTTGGTTTTCCAAAAATGATTTGTGCTCCACTCGTTTTGCTCTGGCGCGCACCGACTTCAAAACCATCCGTCGTGATCGAGGCGATGCTCCTGCCCTTCGCACCCGTGGCGTTGAGTTCGAAGATTTCGTTTTTCACCGCCACGGTGGCGTGGCCGTCGCCGTCATTCTCCAGGTTGACCCGCAACTCCACCGTCGCCGCGTCCGCCCTCACTTTGGGCGTGGTGATGTAAGTGCCCCAATGCCCGACATGCACCGGCGCGGTTTTCACCAGCCAGAGATTGCGAAAAAGCCCCGCGCCCGGATACCAGCGCGACGATTCGGACGGACTGTTCAGGCGAATGGCGAGGACGTTCTCGCCGCCATTGGCTTTGAGATACGGTGTGAGATCCAGCTCGAACGACGAATAACCGTACGGCCAGCCGCCGACGAACTGCCCGTTCAACCAGACTTCGGAAAACGACATCGCGCCATCAATGTCGAGTTTGATTTTCTTGCCGTAATCGGTCCCGGGCAAAGTGAAATGTTTGCGATACCAGACCGGCCCCCAGTATTTCAACTTGCCGGTGGACCCTTCGTTCTTCTGCTCGAACGGCCCCTCGACCGCCCAGTCGTGCGGCAGATTTATTTTGCGCCAGTCGTGATCGTCAAAATTATCCTGCGTGTAAACCACCGCCGCGCCGGGATTGCCCTCGGGCCGGGCTGCGGGCGCGTTGGTCGTCAACTCCGCGCCGGTCGGCAAAATCCACGCCTTCAACTTTTCATAACTCAACTGGTCGCCCGCGTCCGCCGGATCATCCTTGGTGAACCGCCAGCCATCGTTGAAAGAAATCCGCTCGCGCGCCACGTTGGGCACCGGAGCGGCGGCAGCTTGAAAAGCCGCGCCCAACAGCACGACCGCGATCAGCCCGGAAATAAAATTCCCGCCAGCAGAAAACCAACCCGCCACCACGCCAGAATTTTCAGAACGATTTGTTTTCATAAAGTTGAATGCGAGCCGGTTTATTAATTGAGTTGCCGGATTTCGTCCAGCGTTGTTTCCGGTTCACACCAGCAAAAAAGGCGCGGATTGCTCCGCGCCTTTTCTAATTTTCCAATTGAGTTAGCGCTGGATGCGCGCCGAACCGCCTTGCGCAAACGCCCGCACCTGCTCCACCGTCGCCATCGTCGTGTCGCCGGGGAACGTCGTCAGCAACGCGCCGTGCGCCCAGCCGAGATTCACCGCCGCCTGCGGGGTCTCGCCGTTGAGCAGGCCGTAGAAGAAGCCCGCCGCATAACCGTCGCCACCGCCGACACGATCCACCACGTCCAGTTCGCACATCGGCGATTGATACGTCTTGCCTTCCACCCACGCAACCGCGCCCCAAGTGTGGCGGTTGGTCGAATGCACTTCGCGCAGCGTTGTCGCCACGGCTTTGACGTTCGGGAATTTCTTCGTGGCTTTGTCAATCACCGCAAAGAACGCGCTCGGGTCGAGCTTGCCTTTGCTTTCCACGTCCTGGCCTTCGATGCCGAGACCCTTCTGCAAATCTTCCTCGTTGCCGACCAGCACATCCACATGCTTGACGATGCGCGCGAGCACGTCCACGGCCTTGTCCTGGCCGCCCCAGATGTCCCAGAGTTTCTGGCGGTAATTCAAATCGAACGATGTGACCGCGCCGGATTTCTTCGCCGCCTTCATCGCCTCGACGATCAATTCGCCGGTCGTCTCCGAGAGCGCGGAAAAAATGCCGCCCGAGTGAAACCAGCGCACGCCGTTGCCGAAAATTCCCTTCCAGTTGAAATCGCCGGGCTTGAGCTGGCCGGCGGCTTCGTTGCTGCGGTTGTAGAAAACGACGGGAGCGCGCACGCCCTGGCCGCGGTCGGAATAAACCGTTGCCATGTTCGGCCCGCGCACACCGTCGTGCTTGAACTGCTTGTAGAACGGCTTCACGCCCATCGCGCGGACGCGTTCGGCGATGAGGTCGCCGACGGGATAATTGACCATCGCGCTGGCCACGCCGGTATTCAGGCGGAAACAGTCGGCGAGATTGGCCGAGACATTGAACTCGCCGCCGCTGACGTGGATGTCGCAATGCGACGCCTTGCGGAACGGGATGATGCCGGGGTCCAGCCGGTTGACCAATGCGCCGAGCGAAAGAAAATCGAGCGCGCCTTTTTTCGGAATATGCAAACCAGTTTTCATGTTTATTTTAATTGCCGCCGCAACGGAGCTGTCCGCGCGACGGATCAGCATGATTCGCCAAACGCCGCCGTTTGTCTGCTAAAAAGAAGGTGACTTTCCGGCACGGCGGGTCACATTTTGGGCACTCGCCCGCGTTTTTTAGATCCGGCAAAACCCAACGGATCACACTTCACAAAAACAGGCAGGCGAACGCCTGCCTGCTATCGTGGCCACCGAATGAAAAAAGACTATGCCGCCGAGGCCGGCACAGGCACCGGAGCCGGGATAGGCTTCGGTGTCTCCGCATGGCTCGCGGCGGTGTCCACGATCACGCGGGCTGCGAAATATTCCTCGTAGAAATTCGGGTTCGCGACCTGGAATTGCACCATCAAACCATCCAGTTCATCCCGCAGAATTCTCACGGCCTCGTTGACGAATTGTGTCAGCAGCGAATTCGCCGCGTTCTTCTCCACCTGGCTCTGGCGCGGCGCAACCTTCACCGCGTCGAACGCGTCAATCTTCTTCTTCAACGCCGTCAGCTTGGCACCGGTGATGCCATACTTCACCAGATCAGCCGCCACGGCGTTTGCCGCGTTGTAAATGTTCGTGCAACGAGTTACGACTTGCGACGCTTTGCCTGCGGCCACGTCGGATGGCGAGAAAGCGAC